>JBBSLR010000266.1:0-5076 GCA_038255045.1 Phormidesmidales cyanobacterium | reverse complement strand
TGATCGCGAAAGGCAATCCAGGTGGCCCAAAACACAATCGGGTTCACCGTCGGGGCCGCCAGCAAAAAACCAATCGCCACGGCGGTGGGAGCACCCTTCATCAACAGTCGCCGGGCCACGGGTATATTGCCGCACTCGCACACCGGAAACATAAACCCAATCAGGCTGCCCGCCAGGGCCGCCAGCACCACGTTCTTGGGAATCATCCCCAGCAGCCTTTGCTCGTCGACAAACAGCAGCAGCACGCTAGAAAAAATCACCCCCAGCAGCAGAAAGGGCATCGCCTCCACCAGCAGGCTAAAAAATAGCGTGATGCCGTTGTTGAGTTGGGTCATGGCGTCGGCTACCGTGCAGAGAACCCGACCCGGCGCGCGCGCACCTGTAGGCCGAAGCACATTTTAGCCGATCTCAATGCCCCCTGACTGTAGGCGGGGATCGCCCGTCAGCAACCCTTTGTCGTTTTGACTAGATCGTTTGAACTAAGTGGCTCCTCGAGATGTCCTCATCACAGCCCTCTTCCCACCCCGTCGGAGCCGCAATTAAACGTTGCCCGACAGACCCTGGCTCAGCAAGAAATAAGGTAGCAACTGCCACCTTTCCTACTGGTGCATTGCTTCGCGTTGGCGGAGCCTCGCCTTAGCGTTATGCACCCTACGATGAATGTCACTGAAATAAACTCCACCAAAATCGCCAGAAGCCTTGATCTGCCGTAGGGTGGGCACTGCCCACCAGCCTTAATTCAATGACATTCCACGCCCCCGAAAAAATTGACCAGGCTCTACAAAACTTCTTCAAGCGCCGCAACCTCATTGCCCTGCGAGAACTAGCGCTGCGAGAAGTCGCCGACAGTGTTGAAGAAAATGGGCGCAGCAGCAATCCTCAGAACTACTGCAATATTCAAGAATGTGTCTTGGTCTGTATTTCAACCTTTTCTAGCTCTATTCAACTGCTGCGGCGAGGGGCACGCATTGCCAACCATATGAATGGTCGTTTGTACGTGTTGTTTGTGGCCCATCCCCATCAGTTTCTCTCAAAACCCGAGGCACTGCATATCGAAACCTGCAAGCGGCTGTGCCAGGAGTTTGAGGGCGAATTTATTCGAGTTGAGTCGGAGAATGTAGTAGAGGCCATTGCCAGCGTTGCCGCTGAAAATCACGTTACCCAGATTGTTCTGGGGGAAACCCAGCGCTCGCGCTGGCACTTGCTCACTAAAGGCTCGATTGTGCAGCGGCTGATGCGATCGCTGCCCAGCGTCGATATCCACATTATTGCGACAAAGTAAGGGGCGACAACGTGAGGGGCTAGCTTTCTTTGCGGGCCGGTACACCTGGGTTGGTTGTGTGGGGCATAATCTGGACAGACTCTGTCATCATTCTGCTCACTCCCCTCTGCCTAGGGCTTAGTTCCATGAAAAAAGCCAGCCCCGCTGCGGGCGAAACCCTCGAACGGCTTAAACTGACTCTCTATTTAGTGCCTATTTTTGGTGTGGTGCCTGCCGTTTACAGCCTGTGGCAAAAGCAGGGCAGCCGCCAAGAGCTAGCGGTGAGTCGCCTCGTCGTCACCCTAGCCTTTACCTGGGTGATCACCTACGGCCTTCTCAGCGCTGGCAGCGACCTGGCGCCGGGGCTATCGCTGCGGCTGCTGATTACCAATACCCTAGTGACAACGGGCTATACCCTCACCAACCTGGTGTTGATGGTGCGGCTGCTCCAGGGCAAGTCTGTGAATTTGCCGGGGTTTAGTCGGCTGAGCAAGCGGCTGCCCTAGGGCGTTGCCACGCTCGACCAAAAAACAGACTAGGGGCTGTAACCGCTGATGATTGGGCTATCAGCGATCAATTGATGACAGCCCCTGGGGCGATCGCCCACTGCCGCAGAAATTAGCGTAAATTCTTAGACTTGGCTTATATTACGTGGGTTGCCTGACTAAATTGCTGTTAACATGCAGCTAAAAATTTTGCAGATTCTCTTGTCCTAAGACTCTGCAAGCCATCTTGCCTATTTTTTGCCCTTGAGGTTTCTGGTGTCTCAACGTAACCCCCAACGTCTTCAATCTCATTCACGCCAGGGGCGGCCTCTTCAAAAACCAGCGCAAAAGCAGCGGCGCATTCCCCGTCTGCTAGGCATTGGTATTGCCCTGGCAGCGGTGGCCGGTGTATCTGGGGTCGCCGGGGCGCTGATGGCGGTGTCTCTATCGGCGGCACCGCTACAGCAGCAGCAGCTCAGCGCCGAAGATGCCGAGGTCTTTAACCAAGAAACAGCCATTTTGGCGGGGGGAAACCTGCGGTTGCCGCGCCTCACCCGTCCGGTGAATGTTTTGGTGCTGGGCGTTAAGGTGCTCACCACTGATGTTGACGAGGTGCCGCCTGAGCTACAGGGGTTGGACTACCACGCGTTGGTCAACTCCTTTGACGGCCTCTCGGACTCGATGCTGCTGCTGCGGTTTAACCCCCAAACCGAGCAAATGGTGGTGCTGTCGCTGCCCCGCGACACCCGCACCTACGTGCGGGGTCGCCTGACCAAACTGAATGAGGCCAACCGCGACGGCGGCCCGGCTCTCACGGCGGAGTCGGTCAGCGATCTGCTGGGCGGGGTGGCAATTGATCGCTACGTGCGGATCAACGTGCAGGGGGTTGAGAAGCTGATCGATGCCCTCGGTGGGGTCACGGTCAATGTGCCCCAAGACATGAAATATCAGGACGACAGCCAGCACCTCTACATCAACCTCAAGGCGGGCGAACAAGCCCTCAATGGCGACCAGTCGCTTCAGTTTTTGCGCTTCCGCTACGATGCCTACGGCGATATTGGCCGTATTCAGCGACAGCAGATGTTTATGCGGGCGCTGACTGAGCAGACCCTCAACCCAGCGACCATTACCCGACTGCCCAAAATTTTGTCGGTCATTCAGTCCAACGTTGACACCAACCTATCGGTGGAAGAACTGCTGGCGCTAGTGGGTTACGGGGCGCAAATCAACCGCTCTAACGTACAGATGCTGATGCTGCCCGGCACCTTTAGTCGCCCCCAAGATTTTGCCATTAGCTACTGGTTGCCCAGCTATGGCGACATTGACGGCATGGTAGACCAGTACTTTGGCTACGGCACCCAGCAGGTGGCGGCCAACCGCAGCCCCAGCCGGGTGCGAGTAGCTATTCAAGACAGCACCAATAACCCGGTGGCGGTACAGGCGCTCACCCAAGCCCTGCGAGACAGCGGCTACTCTAACGTGGTAGTTGACAGAACTTTGAATGAGCCTCTGCCCATTAGCCGGATTGTGGCCCAGCGGGGCGATGGGGCTACTGCCGAAACCGTGCACCGCTACCTAGGCATCGGCGAAGTGCGGGTAGAGAGCACCGGAGCTTTAAACTCAGATATCACTATTCAGCTGGGCGAAGACTGGAACCAGGGGCTGGGTGAGTCGCTCTAGGATAATGCTCTGGGGCAATGCTCTGGGGCAATGCTCGGGGCAACAGAGCCTTCTGGGACAGTACCCCACGGGCGTAGACTGGCAGGGTTGGCGATCGCACTAGGTTGAGCAAGCTATGGCGCAGTGGGTATGGGGCGCAGCCCTGGCAGGGGCGGCAACGGTGAGCATGGCCACGGTGGCTAGGGCAGAGTCAGCGCTACAGGTGGGTTACCCCCCCGACGGTCACCAGACCACGGCGGCGCAGATTTTCTTGATTGGCACCGGGGCGGCTGACCAGCCGGTGCTGCTCAATGGTCAACCCATTGAAGGGCGCAGCGAGGCAGGGCACTTTGCCCCCTCCTACCCCCTTGCGCCTGGCCCCAACAGGTTTACCCTCACCCAGGGCGACCAAACCCTATCGCTGACGGTCACGCGGATTACCCCAGGGCCACAGTTGCCCGATACCCTGGGCTTTGCCGAAGGTTCTCTGGCCCCAGCGGTGGATGTGGCCTACGCCCCTGGCGACTGGGTGTGTCTAGGGGCCGTGGCTGCGGCTAGGGCTACCGTGACGGCAGCCCTGGCGGGGCAGACTTATACCCTGCTGCCCCAAACTAGCCAAACCCTACCCCCCAACTCAGCGGTACTGATCGATCAGGTCAGCCCTACCGCCGTCAGCCCCACGGCCTACGAAAGCTGCTTTGTGGCAGAGTCAGGGGGCGATCTGGGGCAACCTACCTATCGCCTCACCCAGGCCGGTGAAACGGTTACGGCCCAGGCCGCGGGATCTCTCAGCGTGCTCAACCCTAGCGCTGTTGAGGTGGTAGAAGTCACCGTGCCCGCCGGGGTGGCCCGTACCGGCCCCAGCACCGACTATTCTCGCCTTACCCCCCTGCCCCAGGGCACCCGTGCCAGGGTGACGGGCAGAGAGGGCGACTGGCTGCGCCTCGACTACGGCGGCTGGATCCGCGCGGCGGAAACTCAGGTGGTAGCTGGGGCGGGGCGGGTGCGATCGCAGATCCGAGGCATCACCTCCCGCCCAACCCCCGGCTGGACAGAAATTCTCTTTCCCCTAGAGGTGCCCGTGCCCGTCAGCGTACGGCAGGACCCCGACAGCTTTATTCTCACCCTGCACAACACCGTGCCCCAGACCGACACCATCTTCGTCACCGACGACGGGTTAATCGAGCGCTTCGACTGGAACCCCGTGCTGCCCGATCAGGTAGAATACCGGATCAACCTCAAAACCAGCTACCAGTGGGGCTACAAGCTGCGCTACGAGGGCACTACCCTGGTGCTCTCCCTGCGGCAGCCGCCCACCGTACAGCGCGATCGCCCCCTGGTGGGCACCACCATTCTCATCGACCCCGGCCACGGCGGCGACGAACTCGGTGCTCGCGGCCCCGACGGCACCCCCGAAAAAATGCCCAACCTCGATGTCTCCCTGCTGCTGCAAGCCGCCCTCGAAGCCCGCGGTGCCCGCGTGATCATGACCCGCACCGACGACAGCGCCGTTGGCGTCAACGATCGCGCCACGCAGATCAACCAGGATGAACCTACCCTGGCCCTCAGCATTCACTACAACGCCCTGCCCGACGCTGGCGACGCTGAGAATACCGCCGGCATTGGGGCCTTCTGGTTTCACACCCAGGCCCACAGCCTGGCCCAGTTTCT
>JBBSLR010000265.1:0-5078 GCA_038255045.1 Phormidesmidales cyanobacterium | reverse complement strand
TCCCTCTCTTTGGATATTTGGATGTAGTTTCGGTTACAAAATTTGTTAACCAGGCCAAGTATATAGGCTCAAAATCAGAATTTCAACTTCTCTTCAAAGTTGACCTAAAAGTGCCGAACACCAATGCCTGCAACGGATACGAGGGAATTGAATGGCAGCTGGCCTGAACAGAATTGTAAAAAAATTGACAAAACTTTAATCTTTCTTCCGTCACACTTTAATGCTGCCTTGTCATGATTGGCTCCCCTAGCTCCGAATTTGTCGCCCTGTGTCAGGCCCAGGTACGCCTGCTGACCCAGGCTTTAGGGGCGGTTTCGACCGTGGTTTATCTGGCTGAAACCACGGCAGAATCTATGAATCCGGCCCTGGTGCCGCTGGTGGCGTATCCAGAGACCGCTGACCTTTGGATTGGTCTCCGGGATGGGTTAGCGGCTGTGTCGGAGGCGGCAGGGGAGATGGGGGAGAAAGCACAGCGGTTTTCCCAAGGGGGTGTTCAACCCGATGCTTGGCCCCGACCATCGTCTGGCTCTGATCAAATTCTCCCTGCACCCCCGGATCCAATCTGCGAACCACATGCCGATGGGGGTGTTTCCGTTCCCCTGGGGATAGATGCCCAATCTCCATCTCAGGCCGTGGACGATGAAACATTGACCTACCCTTTAGTGCTGCCGCTTTCCCATGAGGGGGTGGTCTTAGGCATGATGATCAGCCGCCGCCAGCTGCCCCCCTGGACCGCCAGCGACTATCAGCAGGCGGAGCAAGTGGCCAGCACCCTGGCGATCGCCTGCGTGATGGATCAGCGCAGCCAGTGGCTGCAGCGGCAGCTTAACCAGCGCCAGCTCAACCAGGCCGATCAGTCTGAAACTTTCCAGAACTTATTGCATCAGTTTCGCAACCCGCTAACGGCCCTGCAAACCTTCGGCAAGCTCATGGTCAAGCGTCTGCCCCTCGAAGACACCAACCGCCCCATTGCCGAGGGCATTGTGCGAGAAAGCCGACGACTACAAGATTTGGCCGAGCATTTTGATACGGCGGTGGCCGAGGGCGATCAGGCGTCAGCCCGGCCTACGGTGCCTTCGGTGAGCGGTCTACTGCTGCCTGGGGTGGCCGACGCCGACGAAACCGAGGCTCTAACCACCAGAGAATATCGAGCAGGCTCGACGGAAACCCTGGCGATCACGCCAGCCCAGCGATCTGGGCTAGGGCGATCGCTGGTCGTCAAACCGGGGGCGATCGCCGAGGTAGCCCTCCCCCTGGTGCAGTCTACGCTGCCCCTGGCCCAGGAACGGGATCTGCACCTCGTGCACCATATTCCCACGCCGCTGCCCGATGCTTGGTTTGACCCCGCTGCCCTGGGCGAAGTGCTGCACAATCTGCTCGACAATGCGCTTAAGTATGCCTCTCCCGGTTCGCTGGTGTGGGTTACTGCCGGGCTGGTACAGCGGTTTGAAGGGCAGGTGTGCCAAGGGATTGCTGTCGGCGATACGGGGGCGGGCATTCCCGAGGGCGATCAGGCGCAGCTGTTTACCCGTCACTTTCGCGGCGTGCAGGCCGAGAGCGAGCTGCCGGGTACGGGGTTAGGGCTGGCCATTGTGCAAGATCTGGTGCAGGGTATGGGGGGGCACATCGATCTGATTAGCCCGGTGCAGGGCACCCCCTGGCTACCGCCCGAGGCCGCCGCCTACCCGCAAAACCCTGGGGCTTTGTTCGTGGTTTGGCTGCGAGTTTTCTCTGGAGAGGCGCTGCCGCCGCTCACCGCTGGGGTTGAGCGTCTGGGTTAGGGCGGCTGACATCAGTCCGCTTGATTGAGCGTAGCAGTCGCTACTGGGTCTCAGCCCCGGCGGGGCACAGAGATGAGCTGCGGTTTCAGCGATCGCCGTTCAACTCAGCTCAGGGGTACCCTAGGCGGCATCTTCACCTAGAGCGTAAGCACTATAGGAGAATACAGATCGCTACAATCAAAATATTCTGTGATCTGCAAACGCTTAGGATCCGCGAACACTAACAGGAGGCTACGGAGACCACCGTGACGGCATCACTCATCAATCTTCCTGCAGCACTAGAGGTTCTTGGGCGGTTGCGAGCCAGCTAGCCGCCCCAGCTTTGGCCAACCCCTAGCTGCCGACAACTGACTCAACCTTGGCGGCTTCGGCCTCGGCGGTGGCTAGGGCCTCGGGCACCTCAGGCTCTCGGTGGCTAAGCACCAGCTTGCCGTCTGCAAAGTCGGCGACGATGGTGGCCCCCTGGGCAAAGGTGGTCTCTAGAATCTTGGTGGCGATCGGGTTTTCCAGCAGCCGTTGGATGGCCCGCTTCAGGGGGCGCGCTCCGTAGACCGGGTCGTAGCCACTCTCGGCGATAAAGTCGATCGCCGCGTCGGCAATCTCCAGGCCGATGGTTTGGTCGGCCAGGCGGCGCTGCACCCGGCGAATTTGCAGGGCGACAATCTTACGCAGCTCGGCTTTGCGCAGGGAGTGAAACAAAATCAGGTCATCGACCCGGTTGAGAAACTCGGGGCGAAACTGTTTTTGCAGCGCCTTGAGCACCTGGATGCGCATTTCGTCGTAGCGATCGTCGTCGCCCGCCAGCTCCAGAATGTGGTCGCTGCCCAGGTTGCTGGTCATGATCACCACGGTGTTGCGAAAGTCGACCCGATGGCCTTGGGAGTCGGTGATGCGGCCATCGTCGAGCACCTGCAAGAGAATATTGAACACGTCGGGGTGGGCTTTTTCCACCTCGTCGAGCAGCACTACCGAGTAAGGGTGGCGGCGCACCGCCTCAGACAGCTGGCCGCCGTCTTCGTAGCCCACGTAGCCGGGGGGTGCCCCCACCAGCCGCGACACGGCGTTTTTCTCCATGTATTCCGACATGTCGATGCGGATCAGGGCGTCTTCGGTGTCGAAGAGAAACTCCGCCAGGGCGCGGGCCAGCTCGGTTTTGCCCACCCCCGTCGGCCCCATAAACAGAAATGACCCCAGGGGGCGGCCCTGGTCATTCATGCCTGCTCTAGCGCGGCGAATGGAGGCGGCGACGGCCTCCACCGCTTCGTCTTGGCCGATCACCCGTTCGTGCAGGTGACCCTCAAGCTGGAGCAGTTTTTGCCGCTCCGACTCCATCAGCCGGTTGACCGGAATGCCCGTCCACTTGGCAACGATTTCAGCGATGTCGGCCTCGGTCACCTGCTCGCGCAGCAGGGTGTTGCCCTGGGCCTGCACTTCGATCAGCTGGGCCTCTAGGGCTTCGCGATCGCGCTGAATTGCCTCCAGCCTGCCGTACTTGAGCTGGGCCGCCTTGTTGAGATCGTAGGCCCGCTCGGCCTGCTCGATCTGGAGGCGAATTTGGTCTTCTTCTTCTTTGAGGGCGTGGATGGCGTCAAGGGCCTGCTTTTCGCTCTGCCACTGGCCGTTAAATTCAGACTGCTTGACCTGGAGTTCGGTGATTTCTTGCTCAATGCGGCTGAGGCGGGCAAGGGAGGCCTTGGTCGCCGAGCCGTTCTCTGCTTCTAGGGAGAGCTTTTCCATCTCCAGCTGCATCAGGCGGCGATCAATGCTCTCCAGCTCCTCGGGCTTGGAGGTAATCTCCATTTTGAGCTTGGCGGCGGCTTCGTCTACCAGGTCGATGGCCTTGTCGGGCAAGAAGCGATCGGCGATGTAGCGGTCAGAGAGCACCGCCGCTGCCACCAGAGCGCTGTCGGCAATATCAACGCCGTGGTAAGACTCGTAGCGCTTTTTCAGCCCCCGCAGGATCGAAATCGTATCTTCGGCGCTGGGCTGGCCCACGTACACCTGCTGAAAGCGGCGCTCTAGGGCGGCGTCTTTTTCGATGTGTTTGCGGTACTCGTCGAGGGTGGTCGCGCCAATGCAGCGCAGTTCGCCCCGGGCCAGCATGGGCTTAAGCAAATTGCTGGCATCCATGGTGCCCTGGCCCGCCCCGGCCCCCACTACGGTGTGCAGCTCGTCGATAAACAGCACCACCTGCCCCGCCGAGTCGGTGACTTCGCGCAGCACTGATCTCAGCCGCTCTTCAAACTCACCGCGAAACTTGGCCCCGGCAATCAGCCCGCCAATGTCAAGGGAAACCAGCGTGCGGCCCTTGAGCGACTCGGGCACCTCGCCGTTGATAATGCGCTGGGCTAGGGCCTCGGCGATCGCCGTTTTGCCCACCCCCGGCTCGCCGATCACCACCGGGTTATTTTTGGTGCGCCGCGACAGCACCTGAATCACCCGACGAATCTCGTCATCGCGGCCAATCACCGGGTCGAGCTTGCCGTCACGGGCCAGCTGGGTGAGGTCAATGCCAAACTTTTCGAGGGCGTCGTACTGCTGCTCAGGGTTTTGGTCGGTGACCTTTTGGCTGCCCCGCGCCGCCTGCACCGCTGCCATTAGCTCAGAGCCGCCGACATTAAACCCCCGCAGCAGCCGCAGCCCAATGCGCTCGTCTTCCTGAAAGCCCAGCAGCAGGTGCTCGACCGAGATAAATTTGTCTTTGAGGGTTTGTCGCGCCGCCTCGGCCTGATCGAGCATGCGATCGAGGCTCTGGCCCAGGTAGAGATTGCTGTCGAGGCCGGGGCGCACCCGCGCCTGGCGCTGGGCAAAGGTCTCTAGCTCATCGAGAATCAGGTCGGTGTCGAGGTTGGCCTTGGCCAAAACTTTGTGGGCCAGCCCGTCTTCTTCCTGGTCGAGCATGGCAATGATCACATGCTCGACCTCCATATATTGATGTTTGCAGCGGCGGGCCACGTCCTGGGCTTCGACAATGGCATCCCAGGCTTTGGCGGTAAACTTGTCCGGGTCGGTTGGCTGCATAATCTCCGTGGGCGGGCCGGCGTGAGCTTTGCTTTTTGTAACGGTTGGATATTCAGTATATCAGCTACTAGCGGGGCCTGGCCTGACCCCGCTGATAGATGGCAGGCCGAGCACAGCGCTGGTTGAAGACAGCATAGGGCAATTGCCCCAGGCAAACTGTTAGTGGGATGGTCTAACTCGACTTTGCCATGACTCCTGAGGGCGGCTTACTCAATACCGAATGCGGGGGTCAATGTAGGCATTCAAAATGTCGATGGCAATGCTCATCACCGCCAC
>JBBSLR010000264.1:0-5113 GCA_038255045.1 Phormidesmidales cyanobacterium | reverse complement strand
GTGAAGTGAATGTAGGTCGACTCGCCGTAGTAGTTCATCTGCTTCCACTCGATCAGCCCGTAGCCGCCGTCGTTAAAGATAATGGTGACAAAGGGGGTGCCCACCCGCAGGGCGGTCTCTAGCTCCTGACAGTTCATCATAAAGCCGCCGTCGCCGGTCACCGCCACCACCTTGCGGTTGGGGTGCACCAGCTTGGCCGCCAGCGCCCCCGGCAGGGCAATGCCCATGGCGGCAAAGCCGTGAGAGATCAGGCAGGTGTTGGGGCGCAGGCAGTGGTAGTTGCGGGCCATCCACATTTTGTGGGCACCCACGTCAGAGATCACAATGTCTTCGGCGTCGAGCACCTGGCGCAGGTCGTAGATCAGCTTTTGGGGCTTGATCGGAAAGCCGTAGTCGTCGGCGTACTGCTCGTAGTCGGCGCGAATTTCGTCCCGCACCTTGAGGCTGGTGGGTTCAGGGCGGCCCTGGCGCTTCACCCGCTTGAGAATTTCTTCTAGTGAGTCAGAGATATCGCCAATGACTTCTACCTTGGGAATGTAGCTGCTGTCGACCTCGGCGTGGGTGAGGTTGACGTGCAGAATGGGCAGCTTGCCGTCGGGGTTCCACTTTTTGGGCGAATACTCGATCAGGTCATAGCCCACGGCAATGATCAGATCGGTCTGCTCCATGGCGCAAGTGATATAGTCGCGCTGCTGCAAACCCAGCGACCACAGCGCCAGCGGGTGGGTGTAGGGAATCACCCCCTTGCCCATAAAGGTGTTGGCCACCGGAATGTTGAGCTGGGTGGCAAACTCGGTGAGGGCCTCGCTGGCGCTGGCGCGAATGGCCCCGTTGCCCACCAAAATCATCGGGTTGCTGGCCTGAGAAATCGCCACCGCCGCCTGCTGAATGCTCTGGAGCGAGGCGTAGGTTTTCTCCTGGCTGTCTTTGCGCAGGGCGGCCCCCACCACCTCCATCTCGGCGATATTTTCGGGCAGGTCGATGTGTACCGCGCCGGGTTTTTCGGCCTGGGCGATCTTAAAGGCCTTGCGCACAATTTCGGGGGTGTTGCTGGGGCGCACGATCTGGGCATTCCACTTGGTCACCGGGGCAAACATGGCCACCAGGTCGAGGTACTGGTGCGACTCGATGTGCATGCGATCGGTGCCCACCTGGCCGGTGATCGCGACTAGGGGCGCGCGATCTAGGGTGGCGTCGGCCACGCCGGTCATTAGGTTAGTGGCCCCTGGCCCCAGGGTTGAGAGACAGACCCCGGCCTTGCCCGTCAGCCGCCCGTAAACATCGGCCATAAAGGCCGCCCCCTGCTCGTGGCGGGTGGTGATGAACTGAATGGACGATCGCTTTAGCGCCTGGAGCAGCTGGAGGTTTTCTTCTCCCGGCAGGCCAAAGATGTATTCGACGCCTTCGTTCTCAAGGCACTGGACTAGGAGTTCGGCGGTATTCATAGGGTGGTTTTGGGGGTATGGATGGTCGAAAAAAGCGGGGACGAAAACAGATGGGGTGAGGGCTGGCTAAAAAAATTGGGCAGCTAGCGGAGCTATATCAAGTCCAAATCGGGACAAGTCCAGCTCAGGATCTGTAGTGTTCCTACAGGTAGAACTCCGCTGCTGGCCTGGGATTGGGTCTACTTAACCCAGACAGATTTAATGTTGACAAACTCATGCATGCCCTGACGACCGAGCTCTCTGCCATAGCCTGAACGCTTAATGCCGCCAAAGGGCAGGCGCGGGTCAGACTTCACCAAACCATTAATAAAGACTGCCCCAGCCTCTAGCTCGGCAATCAGGCGATTTTGCTCGGCGGGGTCTTGGCTCCAGCCGCTGGCCCCCAGGCCAAAGGGAATGTCGTTGGCCCGGGCGATCGCCTCATCCAGGCTGCTCACCCGAAACACCAGGGCCACCGGGCCAAAGAACTCCTCCTGGTCGGCGGGGGTGCCGGGGGGCAGCGCCGCCAGAATGGTGGGCGGAAACCAGTTGCCGCCCTGCCATTCCCCTGGCAGCTGAGCCTTGAACGCGGCGACATCGCCGCCAATCAGCGCCTTGCCGCCCTGATCCAGACAGGCCTTGACCTGCTGCCCTAGCTCGGCGGCAATGCTGGGGGTGGCCAGGGGGCCAATGGCAACGCCGTCATCCAGGGGGTTGCCGACTACTAAGGCGGCAAATTGTTCGGTGAGGCCCTGCTCAAAGCGATCGGCAATCGATTCGTGGACGATAAACCGCTTGGCAGAAATACAGGTTTGGCCGTTGTTGAGCAGGCGCGAGGCGGCGGCGGTGGCGATCGCCTCCGCCAAATCGGCGCTGGGCATGACAATAAACGGGTCGCTGCCGCCCAGCTCTAGCACGGTTTTTTTGAGGTTTTGGCCGCAGGCGGTGGCCAGGCTAATGCCCGCCGGTTCGCTGCCGGTGAGGGTGGCGGCCTTGATCCGATCGTCGGTGACGAGTTTGGCAATGCGATCGCCCCCAATCAGCAGGGTTTGAAACGTTCCCTCGGGTAGCCCCGCTTTCTGAAACACTTCCTCAATCGCCAGGGCGCACTGGGGCACATTGGAGGCGTGCTTGAGCAGCCCCACATTGCCCGCCATCAGCGCTGGGGCAGCAAACCGAAACACCTGCCAAAACGGGAAGTTCCACGGCATCACCGCCAGCACCGGGCCGAGGGGCTGGTAGCGCACAAAACTGCGGCTGGCGTCGGTGGTGGCGGGTTCGTCAGCCAAAAACTCGGCCCCGTGGTCGGCGTAGTAGCGGCAGACTAGGGCGCTCTTTTCGACCTCGGCCACAGCGGCGGCCAGGGGCTTGCCCATCTCTCGGGTCATGATTTTGCCGTAGGCCGCCTTGTTGTCGTCGAGCACCTGGGCCGCCTGACGCAGCCAGGTGGCCCGCTGGTCAAAGGTGGTGTGGCGGTAGGTGGCAAAGGTGCTGGCCGCTAGGGCTAGCTTTTGGTCTAGATCGGTATCTCCGAGGGGCGCAAATTCTTTTAGACATGCCCCGGTGGCGGGGTTAACACTGGCGATGGGCATGGTTTGACCTCCTGTTGGTCAACGGGGGTCGGCGGCGTTGGCTTGCTGGTCTCTGTAGGCGCAGCCGTCGTGCGATCACAGCCATCCCGCGATCGCCGCCGTTCAGCCGCGACCCCAGAGCCATTGCCAATCTTGGGTCTAAATCTCGATAACCCCAGATCAGGCCATTCGCGGACTGAGTTAGCCCTTGAAACCAGCAAAGCGTCAGCAATCAACCCCTAGAACAAGTCTCTTCTAACTGTGCCCTGAAGCACAAAAAGCTATCTACCTATCCTATTACTTCTGCACAAAACATAGTGTTATGTAACGATGACGCAAATTCGGCCTTTTTAGGCTTCTTTAGCGGCCTTGGGCTGCTCTTCAGGAGCGCCAAAGCTAGCCCTAGGCCAGGGGTTGGTCAGCAGAGCCGTGGCGGCATCGCGCCCCAGGGGCTGAGCAAACAAATAGCCCTGACCTCGGTGACAGCCCATGGCCCGCAGCCGATTTAGCTGGGTTTGGGTCTCAATCCCCTCGGCCACCAGATCCATCCTGAGTTTTTGGCCAAGGGCAATAATGGTGTGTACAATCTCCTGTTCATCACCGCTCTGATCCATTCGACCCACAAACGACTGGTCAATTTTCAGCGTGTCGGTCGGAAAGCGGTGCAGATAGCTCAGCGACGAATATCCGGTGCCAAAATCGTCAATGGCCAGCTTGAGACACAGCCCCTTGAGTCGGTGCATCAGCTCAGTGGCCCCGCCCACATCGCGCATGATCATGCTCTCGGTGATCTCGAGCTGCACCCGGTTGCCCACCAGCTCAAGCGCCCGCAGGGTATCGCCAAACTGCTCCACCAAATCTGTCTGGTGAAACTGGCGGCGCGACAGGTTAATGCTCATGGTCAGCGCCTGGTCGGGGAACTGCTGTTCCCAGGCCTTGAGCTGGGCACAGGCGGCCCGAAAGATCCACTGGCCCAGGTGGACGATCAGCCCGGTCTCTTCGGTGACTTGAATAAACTGCCCCGGCGACACAAAGCCCTCCTCCGGGCGGTACCAGCGCACCAGCGCCTCAAACCCGGTAATCTGCCCGCTCTGAAGACACACAATCGGCTGGTAGTGGAGCAGAAACTCATCATTTTCAAAGGCGCTGAGCAGATGGCTCTCCAGCTCTAGGCGGCGCACCGCCTCCTCGTGCATGGTGCTGGCGAAAATCTCGTAGCGATACTCGTTGAGCGCCTTGGCCCGATACATGGCGGTGTGGGCATCGCGCAGCAGATCTTGGGGCGTGGGCGGGTGGTTGCCGTGGGCCATGGCCACCCCCATGGAGCTGGCCACCGAGAGCCGCCGCCGGGCCAGCGAAAACGGCTCTGCAAGCTCGGTTTGCAGGCGGTTGAGCCAC
The DNA here is from genome assembly GCA_038255045.1 of Phormidesmidales cyanobacterium. GTDB lineage: Bacteria > Cyanobacteriota > Cyanobacteriia > Phormidesmidales > Phormidesmidaceae > Nodosilinea. The sequence continues at coordinate 720 of JBBSLR010000264.1, read as the reverse complement.
TGGTCGACGGTGGGCTGGTCGTGCACCGGCAGCAAAAAGGCAAACTCGTCGCCCCCCACCCGCGCCAGCTGGGCCGAGGGGGGCAAAAACTGCCGCAGCCGCTGGCCAATGGTTTGCAGCACGCGATCGCCCATAATGTGGCCAAAGGACTGGTTGATCAGCTTAAAGCGATCAATATCTAAAAACACCACCGTCACCGCCGCCGCGGGCTTTTGGTGCAGCGCCCGCTGCACCTGAAGCAAAAACATATCGCGTCCCGGCAGCAGCGTGAGCTGGTCGTAGCTGCTGCGGTACAGCGCCTTTTGCACCACCACCAAGCCCAGGGCCAGCAAAAACGCCGCCACTGGCTCTACCGTGGGCACCCACAGCAGCTGCCCTAGGGCCAGACCACTCAGCCCCCAAATACTTAAAACAATGCCCCCGCCGATCAACAGCAGCATGGTCGGGCGGTGCACCCGCCAGCCCACCACCCCGGCCACCAAAGCCCAGCCCAGCAGCCAGAGAAACTCGCCCCCCTGGGGCAAAAAGCGATAGAGGGCGGGTTCACCGGCGATCGCATCCAGCAGTTGGCCAATGCCCTGGGCATGCACCTCTACCCCCGCCATCACAAACCGCGATGAATGCTCTTGGCTAAAGGGCGTATAAAACTCATCTTTGAGACTAGACGCGGTAGACCCAATCCGCACGATTTTGCCCCGTACCCAGTCTGGGGGCACTGCC
>JBBSLR010000263.1:0-5121 GCA_038255045.1 Phormidesmidales cyanobacterium | reverse complement strand
TGGTCGGGGGGCAGCGGCTCCCCCGATAGGGTGTGGGCCAGGAAATTCTCGGGCTGGTTAAAGTCTGCCAGTTCCAGATTGGTGGTGTAGCCGCCGTAGCAGTGCAGCATCACGTGGGCCGCCGCTGGCTCTACCGTAAGCTGCGCCATCAGGTCGGTGACGCGCACCCCGCGCCAGGTCACGTCTAGCTTTGACCAGGTGGTGACGCAGTGAAAGTCAGCGGTAAACTCACTCTGGGGCAGCGCCATCAGGTCGTCCCAGGTAAACACCTGAGCCTCAGCCAGGCCACTTATAGTCAGCGACCAGTCAGGTGTGGCGATCGCCGGAGTATCTCCATAGGTGAGCACCGGAAACCCCGTCGCCAGGTGCTGGCCCGGCGGCACTCGATCCGCAAGTTCGGGGCCAGGTTTGTGAAAAAACTTGCCAGCCATGGATGCCTCACTGACTAGGGCAGTTCCATTGTCGCTCAACCCATGGCCACCCGGTAATTTCTCAGGCAGAATTTTAGGGCGTATGAGAATGGGGGTATGGGAAAAAAATGGGGCCTAAGCCGCGAAGTCCCGGATCAAGCGCTTGAGCCAGTGGCGCGATCGCACATCCACATAGCCTTTACAGCGTGAGCACTGACGAATGCCCCGCACCCCAATGTGCAGCAGATGTTGATTGTTGCAGTGAGGACACTGGTGTTGCTGAGCCATAGCTTTACTTAGAAAAAATGCACTAACGATTGAAGTTGACAGGCTGGATGGAGATCAGCTGGGGGTTACGATCCCGACACTGCCCAGATACTGCCATTGTGAAGACTGGGGCTTGGTTGTAAGAGTGCCCAGAGACAGTGTTTAAATCGTCTCCAAAGCCCCACCCACCCCCATAAAAAACCGCACCCTAGCTGAAGGGCTAGAGTGCGGTCGATATCTGTCAGATCTTTCGGCTTAGGCCTAGTCGATTTGAGATGTAGCCAGGGTGGGCAGCTCAGCCACTGTCACCTGGGGAGCCGACAGAATGTGGGCGTAGAGGGGCGAAGTCGGTGCGGCTGCCAACAGGGTCTGCTGCACCCGGCTTGTCACCTCAACGGTTTTCGCGTCGTACACCTGGGTGGCCAGCTTGGGGTAGAGACCGATACCAATAATGGGCACCAGCAGACAGGCGGCCACAAAAGCTTCCCGAGGGCGAATGTCAATGATGTTAGGCACCTTGGCCACAACCGCACCGGCATCGCCGTAGAAGATCCGGCGCAGCATCGACAGCAGATAGATGGGCGACAGCACCACACCGACCGCAGCACCGATGATAATCACCGTCTTAAAGGTCGTGCTGTAGACATCGCTGGTGGCCATGCCCAAGAACACCGCAATCTCGCTGACAAAACCGCTCATGCCGGGCAGGGCCAAGGACGCCATCGAAGCCGCCGTAAAAAAGGCAAAACTGGTCGGCATCTTGCGAGCTATACCGCCCATCTCATTCATATCGAGGGTTTGGGTGCGCTCGTAGGTCACCCCAGAGAGGAAGAACATGACTGCGGCAATCAACCCGTGGGAGATCATTTGCAGCATGGCCCCGCTCATGCCCAGGGTAGTGAAGGACGCACAGCCGATCAGCACAAACCCCATGTGGGCCACCGACGAGTAGGCCATGCGGCGCTTGAGGTTGTCTTGACCAAAGGCCGTCATCGACGCGTAGATCACATTGACCACGCCGAGAATGGCCAGGAAAGGCGCAAAGTAGAGATGGGCATCGGGCAGCAGCTCAATGTTCATGCGAATCAGGCCATAGCCCGCCATCTTTAGCAGCACTCCGGCCAAAATCATCGACACCGCCGCAGGCGCTTCGCTGTGGGCATCGGGCAGCCAGGTGTGCAGCGGAAAAATCGGCAGCTTGACCGCGAAGGCGACTAAGAAAGCCGCGTAAACCCATAGCTGGAAGGTCAGGCTGTAGTCTTTCTGGGCCAGCTCCGTCAGGTTAAAGGTGACGGTATCGCCGTAGAAGGCCATCGCTAGGGCCGCTACCAGAATGAAGATGGAGCCAGTGGCCGTATATAGAATAAATTTAGTCGCTGCATAGAGGCGTTTTTTGCCGCCCCAGATGGAAATCAGCAGGTACACCGGCACCAGCTCCAATTCCCACATAAAGAAAAACATCACCAGGTCTTGAGCCAAAAACACCCCAACCTGGGCGCTGTACATTACCAGCAGCAGGCTGAAATAGAGGCGAGGGCGGCGGGTGATATTCCAAGAAGCCAAAATGGCCAGGGTAGTCACCAGACCGCTCAGCACCACCAGCGGCATGGCCAAGCCGTCGGCCCCCAAAGACCAGGTGAGACCCACCTGAGGAACCCAATCGTAGCGTTCAACCAGCTGTAGCCCAGGCTGGTGAAGGCTGTAAAAGTTAGCAAACGTGTAGAGAATTAACGAAAACTCGATGAAGCCAATGCCCAGAGCGTACCAGCGCAGGGTTTGCCCATTGCGATCGGGCAGCACCGGTATTGGCAAAATTGCCAGCAAAGGCAACAGAACTAGGGTCGTCAGCCACGGAAATTGTTCGGTCAGCATGACAATTCGCGTGAGTAGTACTACAACAAAACAACCAGCGCATTCAGGTTCCGGTTTTAGTGTCGGGTTGAGGCGGACACCCACCTTGGGCAGACATCTTTTGACAAAATGACCTACCAATGCTGTTCGCGGCGGCCTACCCTAGGCGAGGAGGTCGGAGGACTTCAGCGAGCGAGTTGTAGCCCTAGAGCGTGCAACAGAGAAAAAACCGGACGACAGGCCGATAGAGAGATATACCTATCTTTGCGCTCGTTCTTAGTATAGGAAACTTAATAAACATTTGATAAGTAATTTTCGGCGGAAATCTCAAAATATTGCTGTCCAGAGGCCTGTCATGAAGGTATTGCAAGGCTTTGAGCTGCTTTTCGCAGCTGAATTAATCAGAGTGAGCATTCACATTTAGATACGTCAATATCTAAATGGTTACATTCCACGCCTTAACCCAGGCCCCCTGACCCAGGCCTCCTGACCCAGGCCCCCTGACGCAGGCCCCCTGACGCAGGATTAAAGCGTGGTTTTTGACGTTGGCAATGGCTGCTAAGAAGAGCTAGGTGAAGGTGACCTGTGCTCCGCTGGTCTCTAGGGCTAGCACATGGGCTTGAGCCTTTTGGCCCCACTGCTCCCAGGCGCTGACCATCGCTGGGGCCACCGCCGCACTGTGCCGCGTCGGGGCTAGGGCCAGCAGCGTCGGCCCGGCGCCGCTAATCACCAGGCCGTAGGCCCCCGCCTCTAGGGCGGCGGCGGCAACGGCATCGTAGCCAGGGATCAGCGTTTGGCGATAGGGCTGATGAATGCGATCGCCCATCGCCTCCCGCAGCCAGTCGCCTCGACCCGTCTCTAGCCCGCGCAGCAGCAGCCCCAGGTGAGCGGTGTTAAAAATGGCGTCGGCCCGGCTGTAGGTGGCGGGCAGCACCCGGCGGGCAGCGGCCGTAGAAAGCTCAAAGTTAGGTATCGCCACAACAGGAATAATGTCGGCATGCCATGGGATCGGGCATAGGGTAGCGGTGGCTGCTTCCCCAGCGACGGCGAGTTGGCAGCCGCCGACGAGGGCCGGTACGACGTTGTCGGGGTGCCCCTCAAGGGCGATCGCCATCTCTACCACCACCGATTGATCCACAGGCCGATCGCCCAGCCCGTTGGCCCCCAGCAGCCCGCCGACAATGGCGGTCGATGAACTGCCCAGCCCTCGCGCCAAAGGCACATCTAAATCAATCGCAATCTCGATGGCGGGCACCGCCAGGCCCTGCTGCTGATAAAAGTAGGCAAAGGCTTTATAGCCTAGATTCGAGGCATCCGTAGCGACCCGCTGGGCCTCTAGGCCCTTGACTGTGATGATGACTGTTCCCGGCGCGCGATCAATCGCCGTGAAGTGGAAGCGGTTGTAAAGCGTCAGGGCTGCCCCCAAACAGTCAAAGCCGGGGCCGATGTTAGCGGTGGTGGCGGGCACAGTTACAGAAACGGATGTTGACACCGCAGAAACCTCCGGCAGTTTGGGAACGCAGTTTAGGAACATTTAAGTCAAAGCCAGTATCTCTTGTTACGGGTCATCATTCCAGCCCGTGGAGCTGATCATTCCAGCCCGTGGAGCCCCAGCCCCCAGGCGTTTCTACTAGGATGGGAAATAGGGCACCAGGTGCTTTCTGGACTATCTCTCTAGATCGTTATCTAAGCGCTGTTTAGGAGACCGCACTATGGCAATCACAACATTGGGTCGATGGGGATTGAGGGCCGCCCTCGGCTTAGGCCTAGCCGCCTTGGCAACGGTAGATCCAGCCCAGGCCAGCCCTGACCCACTGATCGCCCCAGGCGACCTCTCGGCCCAGGCAGAGGGCCAAACCCTGGTACTACCCTTTACCGATGTGCCCACCGATCACTGGGCCTATCAAGCTCTGCTAAATCTAGCCGGGGTCTACGGCTGCGTCAGCGGCTACACCGACGGCACCTTTCAGGGCGAAAACGCCGTCAGCCGCTATGAGTTTGCGGCGGGCATGGACTCCTGTCTGAACGTGCTGGCAGAGATGGCGGCCCAACAGGCTCAGGCGCGCGATCGCGAGGTGCAATCGCTGATCCAGTCCATGGAGCAGTCCCTCAGCGAGCTGCGAGATCTGGAATCTGACCTGCCCGAGACTCGCTAGGCATGGCAACACTCCGGTTTCTCTTCCCGTTAGCCCAGCGAGTTTCACCAGCAAGCAAAAAACCGGGGTGCTTGGTGCGGCCTAGAAGTCTTCGCGGGTGGCGATCGCCCCCGCTACCCGCTCCACCACCTCCGCCACCGGCAGCGCCCCCAGCTCTCCCTGAGCGCGGGTGCGAATGTTGAGGGCGTTAGCCTCCAGCTCCTTCGCTCCAACCACGGCCATGATCGGAATTTTGGCCTTTTCGGCGTTGCGCACCATCTTGCCAAGGCGATCGCCGCTGGCATCCACCTCTGCCCGCACGCCCCGCGCCAGCAGCTGCTCCGCCACCGACTGGGCAAAGCCCAGCTGCTCCTCGGTGACGGGTAGCAGCCGCATCTGCACCGGAGCCAGCCACAGGGGAAAATCTCCGACGTACTCTTCAATCAAAATGCCGATCA
>JBBSLR010000262.1:0-5132 GCA_038255045.1 Phormidesmidales cyanobacterium | reverse complement strand
GGGCGGGGCGATCAACTTTGACGATGCCTGGTGCGACGAGGTGCGGCAGTACTGCATTGACAACGCCCTCTACTGGCTGCGCGAGTTTCACATCGACGGGCTGCGCCTCGATGCCATCCACGCTATCTATGATTTTGGGGCCAAACACCTGCTGGCCGAGCTGGCCGAGGCGGTCTCTGCTCTGGGGCAGCAGTTGGGCAAACCTCTGTATCTCGCTGCCGAGAGCGACCTCAACGACAGCCGCATTCTGCGCCCCGCCGACCAGGGGGGCTACGGCCTCACCGCCCAGTGGAGCGACGATTTTCACCACGCCCTGCACAGTCTGGTGACGGGCGAAGACTACGGCTACTACGAAGACTTTGGCACCTGCGAGGCGCTGGCCAGGTCGTTCGGCGATCGCTTTGTCTACAGCGGCCAGTACTCCCCCTTTCGGCGGCGCAGCCACGGCAACTCGGCCAGCGACCTGCCGTCGAGCCAGTTTATTGTCTGTGCCCAAAACCACGACCAGGTGGGCAACGCTAAGGGCGGCGATCGCACCGCTAAAACCGCCTCCTTTGAGGCCCTAAAGCTGGCCGCCGGGGCGGTGCTTACCTCCCCCTACATACCGCTGATCTTCATGGGCGAAGAATACGGCGAAACCGCGCCCTTCAGCTACTTCATCGACCACAGCGACCCAGAGCTAATTCAGGCGATCTACGAGGGCCGCAAGCGCGAGTTCAAAGCCGCCCACGGCTTTGGCGAACCGGCCCCCGCCCACGAGGCCACCACCTTTAACGCCGCTAAACTGAGCTGGGATCTGCGCCACCAGGGCCAGCACAAAACCCTCTGGCACTACTATCAACGTCTCCTAAAGCTGCGGCGACAGCTCCAGCTGGGCATGCCCTCCATCAGCCAAGACATCTACGCCTCTGCTGACGAAGAACACCGGGTCGTCTGCTACAAACGCACCCTGGCCGACGGGGGGCTGTGGTGCGGCATGAACTTTGGCACCTCGGCCAGCCCGGTCGATTTTTCGCCCCCGGTCAAGCCCTGGGTGCTCCAGCTAGATTCTGCCAATGCCGCCTGGGGCGGGCCGGGGTCATCGCTGCCCAAGACCATCGCCGACCCCCAGAGCGTCACTCTGGCACCCCAGAGCTTTGTTTTGTATTTAGCTACCTAGGATTCGACCGATGAAAAAACCAGCCTTGGCAAAAGTCTCAGCGTTAAAGATTACCTCTGGAGCAGTGCTCGCAACTTTTAACAGGTCAGGCTAGTTTTTGGAGTAAGTTACCATTGTTCTACACAAATCTAGCAAAGATCCCTATGAGTATTGCTTTAGAACGTGAAGCACCACCTCTTCGAGAAGATGTAACCGGAGCGATTCGAGTTGGGAATTCAAGGGTTTTGCTAGAGACTGTAATCCATGCCTTTCAAGATGGGGCATCTCCAGAGTCTATTGTGCATCGATACTCAGCCTTATCGCTATCTGATGTCTACAACACAATTGGCTACTATCTTCGGCACCAAGAGGCTGTAGAAGCATACCTAGAACAGAGAGAGCAATTGGCGGAGGTAGTTCAGCAGCGCTTGTCTAGTATTCAACCCGACTTGAGCTTAATTCGGCAGCGTCTATTATCTCAGTCAAGTCACTAGCAGATGTCATGCTGAGGTTACTGAGTGATGAAAACTTTAATGGCGACATTGTTCGAGGGCTATGCTTGCGTCAACCCAATCTTGACTTGGTTCGCGTTCAAGATGTGGGCTTGCGAGAAGTAGATGATCCGGCGATTCTCTCCTGGGCAGCCATCAATAAACGTATTCTTCTCACCCATGATCGTGCAACGATGCCAGATTTTGCCTATGGTCGCTTAGTCGCAAATCAGCCGATGGCTGGGATGTTTGTTGTGAATGATCGAATGCCCATTCGCCAGTCGATTGATGAACTGATATTACTCGTTGGTGGCAGTGAGCAAGAAGAGTGGCAAGGAGCGGTGTTGTACTTGCCCCTGTGAAAGATTGCCCCTGTGAAAGATTGCCTCGAAAGAAAGATAGCCTTGAAGATCGTCTCCCAGTAGGCTAAGAACCGTTAAAATCATTGTCCGGTGAGTCCTGCAACATTGTCCCGCAACTTTCGAGTTAGCTCAGTTCCAAAATCACAAATCCCAAATTCCAACATTCGCCCATGCGCATTCCCACCGCCACCTACCGCCTTCAGTTTAACCCTGAGTTTGGCTTTGCCGCCGCCCAGGGCATTGTCGACTACCTCAAAAGCCTGGGCGTTTCAGATATCTACGCCTCCCCAATCTTTAAGGCGCGCAAGGGCAGCACCCACGGCTACGACGTGGTTGACCCCACTCGGCTCAACCCCGAGCTGGGCGGTGAGGCAGCCTTTCAGCCGCTGATCGACACCGTGCACCACCAGGGGCTAGGCTGGCTGCAAGACATTGTGCCCAACCACATGGCCTACGACGGCCAAAACCGCTATCTGATGGATGTGATGGAGTACGGCCCCGACTCCGAATATTTCAACTTTTTTGACATCGAGTGGGAAGGGCCAGAGGAGCTAGGCGGGCGGGTGCTGGCCCCCATGCTGGGAGACTTTTACGATCGCTGTCTAGAGCGGGGCGAAATTCAGCTCAGCTACGACGAAACCGGGCTGAGCGTCAACTACTACGGCCTCAGGTTTCCGGTGCGGATTGAGTCCTACGGGCGGTTTTTGAGCTACCAGTCGGGGCGGCTGGCGCAGCATTTAGACCGGCGCGATCGCACCTTTGTGAAAATCTCCGGCATTCTCTACCTGGTTAAGAATGCGATCGTCGATCTCGCCGGGCGCGAGTACCGCGACCAGGCCCAGTTTGCCAAAAGCCTGCTGTGGGACGTGTACCAAGACAGCGACGAGGTGCGCGAGTTTATTGACCAAAACCTGGTAATTTTTAACGGTACCCCCGACCAGCCCAGTAGCTTTGATTTGCTCGATGAGCTGCTTTCTGAACAGCTCTACCGCCTGTCGTTTTGGAAGGTGGGGGCAGAAGAACTTAACTACCGCCGATTCTTCACCGTCAACGAGCTGATCTGCCTCAAGGTCGATGACCCGCAGGTGTTTGAGCAAACCCACAGCCTGATTGACCAGATGGTAAAAACCGGCCAGTTTAACGGCGTGCGCATCGATCACATCGACGGGCTGTACGACCCCACCACCTATCTCGAACGGCTGCGCGATCGCCTAGGCGACACCTACATCGTGATCGAAAAAATTCTTGAAGCCGAAGAAACCCTGCCCAGCTCATGGCCGATTGAGGGCACCTCTGGCTATGAGGCGCTGGTGCAGCTCAACGGCATTTTTTGCCAGCAAGACAACCAAGATGCCCTGACCCGCATCTACCAACAGCTGACCGGAGAAACCACCCCCTACGACGAACTGGTGGCGGCCAAAAAACGGCTGATTGCCGACACCAACCTGGTGGGCGACATCAACAACCTGGCCCGCTTTCTCAAGCGCGTCTGTCAGCAGTATCGCTATGGCCGCGACCTCACCCTCTACGGTCTGCGCACCGCCATTGAAGAAGTGCTGATCGCCTTTCCGATCTACTGCACCTACGCCAACCAAGGGGGGATTTCCCAGCGCGATCTGGCCTACGTGCAGGAGGCGATCGAGGCCGCCCGCAAGCGCATTCCCCAGCTGATCAACGAGCTAAATTTAATCGAGCGGTTTCTCTCGCTGAACTTTGAAGGCTCCCTGCCCGAGGCCGAAAAGGCCCAGTGGCTGCACTTTGTCATGCGGCTCCAGCAGTTTACTGGCCCGCTGATGGCCAAGGGGCTAGAAGACACCCTGTTCTACGGCTACAACCGCTTCATTAGCCTCAACGAGGTGGGCGGATCGCCGGGGCAGTTTGGCCTGGCGCTGCGGCAGTTTCACCAGCTTCAACAAGAGCGCCAGCGGCAGTGGCCCCACGCCATGGTCGCCACCTCTACCCACGACACCAAGCGCAGCGAAGATGTGCGCGCCCGGCTCAACGTGCTCTCAGAGCTGCCCACCCAGTGGGAGGCGGCGGTAAACAGCTGGCGCAGCCTCAACGGCAGCTATAAGAAGGTGGTGCGCGACCAGGTGGTGCCCGACGCCAACGACGAATATTTTCTCTACCAAACCCTGGTGGGGGCGTTCCCCTTTGACGGGCCCTTTGACGAGCCTTTGGATGAGCCCTTGGATAAGAGTAGGCTGGCCAGCTTTAGCGATCGCATCGCCGACTACGTGGTCAAAGCCGTGCGCGAGGCCAAAGTCCACACCGCCTGGCTGCGCCCCGACGCCGACTACGAAGACGGCTTTGTCGACTTTGCCCGCGCCATTCTCACCCCCGGCGACGACAACCGCTTTCTCACCGAGTTTCGCGAGTTTCAGCAGCGCATCGCCGACTACGGCCTCTACAATTCGCTCTCCCAGGTGCTGCTCAAGCTGATGCTGCCGGGGGTGCCCGACATCTACCAGGGCCAAGACCTGTGGGATTTTAGCCTGGTGGACCCCGACAACCGCCGCCCGGTCGACTACGACCGGCGCCGCCAGTGGCTCACCGAGCTAAAGCAGTGGGCCGAGGGCGACCGCCCCGCCCTGCTGCAAAACCTGCTAGAGTTTCGCCACGATGGCCGCATCAAGCTGTGGCTCACCCACTGCGGGCTATCGGCCCGCCAGGCCCACCCCGAGCTGTTTCAGCTGGGCGACTACGAGCCGCTGTTTGCCCGGGGCGAGGCCGAAGAGAGCGTCATTGCCTTTGGCCGACAGGGGCAGGGGCAGCAGGTGGTGGCGATCGCCCCCCGATTTCTGACGGGCCGCATTGACCCCGGCGAGCTGCCCATCGGCGAGGTGTGGGGCGACACCACCCTGGCCCTGCCCAGCCCCGGCCCCTGGCACAACTGGATTACGGGCGCATCCTTCACCGCCGACAAAGACGCAAAACTGGCCGACTTGTTAGCGACATTTCCCGTTGCTATCTTGATCGGTGAGGGGGGCGGCTGAGATTATTTTTGGGGTGATGCCTGAGACACGTTCTCCCCAATGCTGAAGGGTGGCGGTGCCCACCCTTCAGCCGACTACCACAGCGGGCTTAACCACCCACCCTCAACTTGCCCCTCTTTTTTACTTGCCCCTCTTTTTTACTTGC
>JBBSLR010000261.1:0-5152 GCA_038255045.1 Phormidesmidales cyanobacterium | reverse complement strand
TTTGCTCGTTGTAGATCTGGGCGCGCACCGCCCCAAAGAAGTCGATCGCCTGGGTGGGAAAGGTATCCACCAGCGTGGTGACATCCTGGGGCGAGAGGCCGTCGGGGGCAAAGATGCCGCCGACAATGCCGATGCGATCGTACCGGTCGGGCTGCCAATAAAACTTATCCATCCGCCCGTCGCGGATCAGCGGCGCGTAGAGGGTGGAGAGGTCGTTGCCGGTGAGAATAACCGGCACCCGCTGGATCTCGCTGTCGTCGTAGCTGCCAGGGAGCTGAACATTGGTGGGGTTGTCGGCAATGTTCATCAGGGTGTTGTTCACCAGCTGGGTGTTGACGGTGTATTGCGTCAGGGCGTCGAAGCGACCCGCCCCGGCGTCGATGTCGTTGATCATCAGCACCGCCATTTTGCCCCGCACCCGCACCAGCTCGGCGGCCTCGCGGTAGCGCAGGCGGATCAGGCGGGCCGGGTCGCCCGCGTCGGGGCTTTCTAGCTCACCGCCGGAGATATGGACGACCTCGACCTCCATGCGCTCGTACAGCAGCTCGCACTGAAAGGTTTTGCCCTCCCCCTTGCGGCCATGCACCCCCAGCAGCAGCGGAATTTTTACCTCCGGCAGGTTTAGGTAGTTTTTGGTGATGTGCACCGCCAGCTTTTCGATAAACCGGGGGGAGAGATAGTAGGCCATGGGAGTTGAACGCTGGAGATAGCAGGGAAGTGAATTGAGACAGGAGGCCTCAGCAACGGCCATGCCACCTGAGCAAACGTTGAGAAGTAGCTGCCTTTACAGTATCCCGCAGTGTGGCGTGGGGGGTTGGTTCAAAAGGCTGAAGGGTGAAATAAGCGATCGCTATGGGTGAGCCAACGATTGACCGAATCTAGACCCAAAAACAAAGCCCCCATGATGGGGGCTTTGCTGGCTAACAACCGCCGCAGATTTCAATCGCCATCAGAGAGCCGATGGCAGAGAACTATCAGCGTCAGGTTACTGAGCCGACAGCACCAGGGGTGTATTGACGGTCAACGTGAGATCTTGGTTGGGGTTAATGGCAATCACATCAAACCGATCGCGCCCGAAGATGCGGGCGAGGGTAGCTCCGGTGGCAGTCCCGGCCAAGACCTCTAGGGTGCCGACGTTTTGGTCGCCGGTGGTGCGGGAGATCGCCGCCGCCGCCCCCGACCCCAGAATCGCGCCAGCCAGCGTCTGGCCAAAGCTAGCCCCCCGCCGAATAGTTTCGGTCGTAGTCACTGTTTGCGACGTGGCGTTAATCGCCAGGCTTTGCCCCCCGGTGAGCACTAGCCGCTGGGCCACAAACTGCGAGCCGCTACCGCTGGGGCGCAGCTCACCGACCACCTGACTGCCCGCTGGCACCAAAACGCGCCCCGCACTATCGGTCACGGCTTGAGAAACCGTCAGGGTGAGGGCGGCGGTCTCCTCGGGGAGCACGACAATTTTGTTGCTCTCGGCGTAGTTCATCATCAGGGTTGTGCCCGCCGGTAGGCTGGCCTGAGCCGCTACTTGCTGCCCCACAATGTAGGGAGAATTGACCGTAGCCACCTGATTTTGGCTGGCTAGGGCCTGGTAGATAAATGCCGCCACATCGGCTCGCGTCGCCGTTTGGTTGGGCCGCAGCACCTGCACATCAGGATAGTTAACCACCAGACGCCGTTCTGTCGCCGCCGCCAGGCTGGCCACCGCATAGCCGGGTATGGTAGCGACGTCCCGATAGACTTGAATGCTATTTTGGTTGCTGGCGGTGTAGTTTAGCCCGTTGGCCAAAGAAACCAGCACCTGCGCCCGAGGAATATTTTGATCGGGCTGGAAGATATTGCCGGGGTAGCCCGACAAAAACCCCATCGTATCGGCCTCCCGAATGGCGGCGGCAGCCCAATAGTTAGGCGGCACATCCACAAAAGAGGTGGCCCCGCGCACCGCAGACTGGCTAAAGGCCCCCCGCACCATGGCGGCATATTGAGCGCGGGTCACCGGCTCATCGGGACGAAAGGAGCCGTCTGGGAACCCGGCGATGACGCCCCGATCAGCCAAACTGGTAATAAATTGACGCGCCCAATGGCCAGCGGGCACATCGGCAAACTGGGTTTGAGTTTGAGTTTGGGCAATCACCGGAGCGGCGGAGAGCACTGGGGCAAAGGCACCCACGCTCAACCCCAAGGCCAACATCAGGGCAGTTCCAGCCTTTAGGCGAAACGAATTAGACATATTAGAAAAACTCCAAAGATAGACAACGGGCGGACACATTCTCAGGTAATTGCCTGGGCAGATCTAGCTCAGCAGACTCAAATCGCGATGCTCGCATGAACCTCTCTTTGGGTAGATAGAAGATTCATTCGCTGGCTTATTTCTGTCAAGCTAGCTTTAGAAAGCTGCCAGATTTTTTGGCCCTTTAAGCATCGGATAAAGTCAAACAAAGCTCGTTTCTATGTAAAAATAGGACGATTTCATCGCTCTGATGATTTTTGCTCTAAAGGCGGTAAGAAAGGCGATTAGGAGATTGTGTCCCGCTGTTATTAATCTAAAGCTGCTTTTGTCAAAGTAACTGATGGGCTTTCCGCTATTTCAACTGTCACAGCATGAAATCACCGTTATTGGCGGCTTAGCGGCCTACCTAAAAAAGAAAATGAAGCAATAAAAGACTCGTAAAGCTGACCAAAAGTTCCAGCCAAACGGCTGATATCAGCCGTTTGGCTGAGATTAATTCAGGCCTAAAATCTGGCTCGGAGTGATTGAGCACCTCTGGGGCAAAACCTGATGGGATCAGCCCATTCAAGGCACTGCCGTTGAAGCTTTGGGGTCTCCTACTTGCCGAGTCCATACTAAATCTTGTTTGGTTACCCCCAGGGCCTCAGGGCGAAGGCTATAAAGCCTACGGCTAGGCTGCGCCAACGCCCCTACAGTTGCGCTGTGGGCAGAGTGGTCGTAAACAATTGCCGCACCTGCTCCCAGGCGTCGCGGGCGGCTTCGGGGTTGTAGCTGTAGCGCTGGTCGCAAAAAAAGCCGTGCTCAGCATCGGGGTAGCGAAAAATTTGGTGAGGCAGGCCGTGGTCTGTCAGCGCTGCTGCGATTTGATTCACTTCCGTAGGGGAAATTAGCGCATCTTTTTCGCCGAAGAAGCCGTAGAGAGTACCTGTAATGTCAGCGGTGCGGCTGAGGGTGGGCTCACCGCCGCCGGGCGTCATCGTGGCAATGCCCGCCCCGTAGAACGAGGCCGTGGCCTTGACCTCAGCCAGGGTGGCGACCAGGTAGGCGACGTGGCCACCAAAGCAAAAGCCGATGCAGCCGACGCCCTCGGGGATGACGTTGGGTTTGGTGTAGAGATGGGCGATCGCACCCTCCACATCCGCCAGCAATTCTGCTGCCCTGGTGCCCTGTTTATAGCGGCGGCCCAATTCTAGATCTTCGGTGGTGTAGCCCGCCTCAAAGCCGGGGGCCTGGCGGTGGTAAATGTGGGGGGCGATCGCCACATAGCCCGCCCCTGCTAACCTCTCCGCCACCTCGCGGATGTGGCTGTTGACCCCAAACACCTCTTGAATCACCACCACGGCCCCAAAGTGCCCCGGGCGCGAAGGCTCGGCCAGATAGGCCAAAATCTCGGTATCACCGCTGGGGATGGTGATGGTCTCGGTGCGCACCAGAGATGTCATGACAAGTTCGTCCGTATTAGCCACCCCTACCTTAGCGCTGGGGTAGCTACAATTGTCAAAAATCATTGCGGGGGCCGGGGGGAGCCACCAAAACCCAGCGACTTTTTTAGAATCGTCCTAAATTGACAATACAGCCGGTGTATATAGTCGTGAGTAGCCCTGGGTTTGACCCTGCTGGTTTGAACCCGCTGGTTTCATTCTTCTAAAGGGGCGTCATGATGTATCTGGCAACAGCCTGGAGGTAGTTTGGTGGTGCAGTTTCATATTCAGCCCGAAAGCGAAATACCGGCGTCGACCCAGCTCTACGGTCAGATCTGGTTTGCGATCGCATCCCGGCAGTATCCGCCCGGCTATCGGCTGCCCAGCACCCGGCAGCTGGCCATGCAGACGGGCCTGCACCGCAACACCATTAGCAAGGTCTACCGCCAGCTCGAAGATGCCGGGGTGGTCGAGGCCATGCCCGGCTCGGGCATCTACGTGCGCGAGCAAAACAGCATCGAGAGCGCCCGGCCCCAGACCCTGCTGTGGGCCGAGTTTCCCCAGGCGCGGGAGGTGGTGGAGACCGGTCTCGACGAGCTGCTGCACCAGGGCTGCTCGCTCAACCAGGCCAGGGAGCTATTTTTAGCCGAAATCGACTGGCGGCTGCGCTGCAGCGCCCGCGTGTTAGTCACGGCCCCAAAGCAAGACATCGGCGCGGGCGAGCTGATGGTGCGCGAGCTAGAGAATGCCCTACACATTCCGGTGCAGCTAGTGCCCCTCGAAGAGCTAGACACCATTCTCGCCCAGACCCGCTCGGGCACGGTGGTGACCAGCCGCTACTTTATTAGCGAAGCCGAGGCGATCGCCGCTCCTAAATCAGTGCGCGTTATTCCGGTCGATATCTACGACTACAAAAAAGAGCTGGGCCTGCTCAAAGACCTGCCCAAGGGCACCTGCCTGGGCATGGTCAGCGTCAGCACCGGCATTTTGCGCGCCGCTGAGGTGATCAGCTACAGCCTGCGGGGCGACGAAGTGTTGCTGATGACCGCCCAAACCGACGACCCCTACAAGCTCAGCGCCGTGATCCACAGTGCCCAGACCATTGTGGTGTTTGACGAAGCCAGCCTGCCGGCGGTCAAAGAGGCGATCGCCGAAGCCCGCGAAGAACTGATTCGCCCCCCCAAGCTGGTGGTGTGCGACAACTACATTGGCGAAAAGTCTATTCTGCTGCTCAAGCGAGAGCTGGGGCTAGATTAGCTCTACAACCCTGAGACCACCCAGTTGGCCTTTCTCTCTAGCCCCCTGGCCTCAGTCGCCTAGCCCTGGGAGGTGGCAGCGCTAGGCCTGATCGGGGTCAATGCCCTGGGCCCGCAGTAGATCGGCCAGGCGATCGGCCCGCTGACGCTCGGTTTCGGCCCGCTGGCGCTCTGCCTCGGCCCGCTGGCGCTCGGTTTCGGCCTGTTCTGAACTCCACAGCAGCAGGTTACCGTCGGCATCCCACCAGCGCAGC
>JBBSLR010000260.1:0-5171 GCA_038255045.1 Phormidesmidales cyanobacterium | reverse complement strand
TGCTGACCGGGGGGATAAGCCTTGCGGGGGGTCTTGCGGGACAGGCCCGGAAGCTCGCCCAGACGGCGTACAACCCGCAGGCGAGCGCCTCTATATCGCGCCATAAACGTTTACTCTCCGAACAAATTCCAAAGATTCTAATCTTAGCGTTAATACGCAATCAGATCAATGATTTGTGGGGGAGATTTGGGTTTTGGGTTTTAGTTGTCAGGTTTCAGGTTTCAGGAACTCACTTTCCCACCCACTCACCGTCTCTACTAATGCTGACTCAACCGGCTGAGAAACGCCTTCAGCCGATCGCTGCTGGGGTTGGCAAACACCTCGGCGGGCACGCCTTCTTCTTCGATGATGCCGTCGTTGAAGAACAGCACCCGGTTGGAGACTTCGCGGGCAAACTGCATTTCGTGGGTGACCACCACCATAGTCATGCCCTCTTCGGCCAGCTGGCGCATGACGCCGAGCACTTCGCCCACCAGCTCGGGGTCGAGGGCGCTAGTGGGTTCGTCAAAGAGAATGGCGACGGGTTTCATGCAGAGGCTGCGGGCGATCGCCACCCGCTGCTTTTGGCCACCCGACAGCTGCTCGGGGTAGGCATCGGCGCGATCATCCAACCCCACCTTGGCCAGGTAGTGCTCGGCCAGATCGCGACAGTCGCCAGCGGGGAACTTAAGCACCCGGCGGGGGGCCAGCATCAGGTTTTCGATCACCGTCAGGTGGGGAAACAGGTTGAAGTGCTGAAACACCATGCTCACCTGGCTGCGCAGGTGGTAGAGCGCCTGGCGGGGCAGCTTGGCGGCGGAGACATCTTGCCCCATGACTTCTAAATGGCCCTGGTTGATCGCCTCTAGGCGGTTGAGGCAGCGCAAAAAGGTGCTCTTGCCGCAGCCCGAGGGGCCAATGATCGACACCACATCGCCCTTGGTAAAGGCCGTGCTGACTCCCTTGAGCACATCGATGGGGCCAAAGCTCTTGTACAGATTGTCGCAGGCGATAACAGGAGTTGCGATCGCAGTAGCGGCGGTAGTCGTGGTGGTAGTCATGGGCAGGGTTTTGGGAAATTCGGTGAATGCTGCGGGCTATCTGCCTCCAGAGAATCACTGGCACCCTGGGGTATCTGTATTCTAGACAACAATTTCCCCTGGTCAAAATTGTCTATGGTGCATCATCATATCCCCGCAAAAGCGGCGGGGAAAGCTGTTTGCCCCCTCTACCAACCCTCTGGCCATGGTTTTTCGGATCTTTCGCTTTCGCTGGTTTAAGCGCGCCCTGGCCCTGGTGCTGGGGGTGCTGCTCGGAGTCGGGGCCGCCCAGCTGGTGAGCCTGGCCCAGGATGCCCCCGCGGTGTGGGAGGTGGGCACCGAACCCGCCTTCCCTCCCTTTGAGATGCGAGATGATGCCAGCGGCGACCTCACCGGCTTTGACATTGAGCTGATGCGGGCGATCGGCGAAGCCGCCGGGCGCGAGGTGCAGTTTATCAGCCTGCCCTTCGATGGGCTGGTACCGGCCCTGCAATCGCGCACCATCGATGCGGCCATCAGCGGCATGACCATCACCGCCGAGCGGGCGCAAACCATTGATTTTTCGCGGCCCTATTTTGAGGCGGGGCTGGCGATCGCCGTCCGCGAAAGCAACACCGACATCAACGCCCTAGAAGACCTGGCGGGCCAGCGCATTGCCGTCCAAATTGGCACCACCGGAGCCGAGCAGGCCGCCCAGGTGGAAGGGGCCACCATCAGCACCTTTGACAGCGCCCCCCTAGCCCTGCAAGAACTGCTTAACGGTCGAGTCGATGCGGTGGTCAACGACCTGCCCGTCACCCTCTACGCCATCAACGACGCCAACCTTCAGGGCATCAAGATCGTCGGTGAGCTGGTCACCGAAGAGTATTACGGCATTGCCCTACCTCAAAATACTGACGCTTTAGCCGAGATCAACACCGCCCTCGACACCCTGCTGCAAGATGGCACCTACGCTGAGATCTATCAGCGGTGGTTTTCTGCCGACCCGCCCGAGCTGCCGGTAGTGGCTCCGGCCCTGGCAGAAGCCGGCACCGCCACGGGCCTGGCCTGGGGGCGGCTGTTTCAAAACCTGATGCGCGGCGCGTGGATCACCATTCTGCTGACGGCGTTTTCATTTTTCTTTGGGCTAATTGGCGGGTCGCTGGTGGCCTTTGCCATGATCTCGCCCATTAAACCCCTGCACTGGCTGTGCCGCATCTACGTCGATTTCTTTCGCGGCACGCCGATGCTGGTGCAGCTGTTTATGATCTACTTTGGCCTGCCCGCCCTGTTCCAGAGCCTGGGCTTTGACTTCAGCTTTAACCGCATTTTTGCCGCCGTTCTGGCCCTTAGCCTCAACGTCGCCGCCTATCTGGCGGAGATTTTGCGCGGCGGCATTCAATCCATTGATCGGGGCCAGTGGGAGGCGGGCGAATCGCTCGCCATGAACCCGGTGGAAACCATGCGCTACGTGGTCTTTCCCCAGGCGTTTCGGCGCATTTTGCCGCCCTTGGGCAACGAGTTCATCACCCTGATCAAAGACACCAGCCTGGCCGCCGTAATTGGCTTTGAAGAACTGTTTCGCCAGGGTCAGCTGACGGTGGCCACCACCTACCGGGCCTTTGAGGTGTATCTGGCGGTGGCGATCGTCTACCTGGTGATGACTTCCTTGGCCTCCTTTGTCTTCAAGCGCCTAGAGGTCTATATGGACCCCATCAACCGCCCCAAAAAGGTGAAGAAGGACCCGATTCCCTCGGCGGTGGGGGTTTGATACCTGTTTGATCACCAATCTAAAATTGCCTCAGCCCTTGCGCTTTGATCGCCGCGCTGCCGCTATTGAGGCTTCAACCCAGTCGTGGAGCAAGCCCAGGTCGTCGTAGACAGCGGTGGGCAGTTGGTAGTACGACATGGTGGTGGTCTTGCCGTTGCGATCGTAGATAAATGGCCCCATGCCCGCGTCGGCAAATCGCTCCTGGTTGCCAGCATCTACTTTGAAATACAGAGTTTCGTAGGCAATCAGGGCAAACATAAGGCCCTCGCAGTAAAGCCCGTAGCCGCCAAACATGGCTCGGGCATTTACCGGGGCAACGTGATTTAGCTGGCCGACCACTTCATCCCTAAAGACTTTGGCGCTGGTTTTAGCATCGGCCATTATGCATGAACTCAGGTGTATAAACCCAGATGTACGAACTCACTTCAGACAGCAACAGCTTTACTGCTGCTGTTGCTCAGCGCCCAGCAGCATTTGGTACACAAACAGCTGCCGTAGCGCCCTGGTCTGCTGCTGCTGCTGGTTCGCTGCGGCATGAATTTCTGCCGACAGCACTACGCTACCGCCCACCAGAGCAAGAATGAGGCAGACATTTCTCACAATCAGGCAAGCGGGCAGACAGCGATTCTTCATAGTAGCTATCGGGGCAGGGGTGGGGCATTAGTGGGCTAAAGCCTGACTAGACTAAGTTTGTCTGGGCCAAGTCCGTCTCGGCTAAGTCCCGTCGAGGTTTGCCAGTTGGGGTTTGCAGTTGGGGATGGGAAAATTTCCCCTAGACAAGGTTCCGCGTCTGGACTGGGAGCAGGCTTGTCTACATTATTAGAAGATACATCGGGAAATTCACTGACAGCGAAAAAAGGCTTTACAAAATTTAGGGGAAATTGACCCGATATTCTACAAATGGCCACCTTAACAGGGCCAGTGCCTACCCCTGTTAAGGTGGCCCAGACCACAGGTCGGGATCGCCAGATTGGCCGCTGAGCCTAGGACTGAAAGTCCCAGGCTCCAAGCAGAAATCCTCTGAAGAAGATTGGGGGCCGACCACCCTAGTGTTCTGTCAAAGCTAAAAATGGGGGATCTGTAGATCTGCAGGTTGGGTGCAACGAAGTGTTCGCGTAGCGTCTCCAGCGGAGAAACCCAACAGCGGTAAGCCTTTGTTGGGTGCCGCTGGCGCTCTACCCAACCTACAAATTAAAGCCTGACAGACCACTAGTCTGCTAAAGCAGACTAGTGGTCTGTCAGGGAACTCACTCCCTAGTGGTCGTAGCCGAAGACCGGCAAATCACCACCGTTCTGGAGATTTTGCTGTATTCGACAGCCACCTTAACCGGGGTAGGCAGGCTTGATTTAGACAACAGGAGCCTAGACTGCGGCACAGATAGCTTCGCTAACGGCGCTAAACATTTGCTCACAGTGGTTGTTGAGCCTGAGGGGCAGTTCTTCGTTTTTAACCACTAGGTTGACCCAGGTAGAGTCGGCGGCGACGGTGGGTGGATTGATCAACACCTCAATGGTGGTGAGCTGAGACAGAGATACCTGCCCTGGCTGCTCTTTTGCCACCAGATAGTCTTTGGTTTCGTAGATCATCTTTAGCCCGCAGGATTGCAGCGTGCTGACTAAAGAATCTCGCAACCGAGCGGTGGCGGTAGATACAGGGAGTGAATTGGTATACCGGGCCATAGGTATCCTCTGCTTAGATTTAGCGTAACAGCTAGGTCAGTACCTGGTGGCGAATGGGCTGATGGAAAGGCCACTCACCATTACCCTTTGACCGTTGGGTTATGGCAAAGGTTCCTTTTGTATCTTAATGTATACCACATTTTTTTCGGGCGGCAGGTTCTGAGCGCCAGGGCCAGGGGTTGGGGCTAGGGGTCAGGGACGAGCGTCGGTCTACCGCCGGTCTTGCCTGTAAGCTTGAGAAAACGATGCGATAAGTTATGCCCGGTAAGCTGGTGGTGTTTGAAGGGGTTGAGGGCTGTGGTAAGTCAACTCAGCTGAAGCGTTTGCAGGCGGCGCTGCAAGGAAGCGATCGCCGGCTGCAGCTCAAACAGCAGGGGGTATTGCCCCAGGTGCTCACTACCCGCGAGCCGGGGGGGACGGAGCTGGGGCTGGGGTTGCGTCAGATGCTGCTGGGCTACCACGGGGAAGCCCCGATGGTCAGCCGGGCCGAGCTGCTGCTCTACGCGGCCGATCGCGCCCAGCATGTCGAAGAGGTGATCAGGCCCGCACTGGCGGCGGGAAGCTGGGTGTTGTGCGATCGCTATATCGACTCCACCGTGGCCTACCAGGGCTACGGGCGTGGCCTAGATCTGGCGCTGATTGACCAGCTCAACCAGGTCGCGACCGGGGGGCTGGTGCCCGACCTCACCCTGTGGCTCCAGCTCGACGCCGCTGCGGGGCTA
>JBBSLR010000259.1:0-5195 GCA_038255045.1 Phormidesmidales cyanobacterium | reverse complement strand
TGCGCCAGCGATAGAGTACCGAGTCTTCTTCAGACGGCTCTAGGTGTGGTGGGGTGTCAGGCACCCAGTCGCCCATGGCAAACATGGGGCTAACGAGGCGACTGCCGGGGCGCAGCTGAGTCTGAAGGCGCGATCGCAGCCGCAGATTGAGGTGGGGCAGCAGGTAGACAAAAACTACCGTTGCGTCGCACACATCGGCTGGGGTCAACTCGGCCAACTTTACCAGAGCCACCACGGCATCTGCCGGGGTGGGCACAAAACCGATGTCGGGCCGGGGCAAGGCTGACATCAGACAGGGTTGAGGGTGGCCCAGTGGGCCTGAATAGCTTGGATGGTGAACAGCGCCTTGAAGGGCAGGTTGTGGCTTTGGTAAAGCTCGGCACCGCCCTGTTCTCGATCGACCAGGGCCAGAATTTGGTTGACGCTGTAGCCGGCCTGCCGAAGACGATCAACCGCCTTGAGGGCCGACTGGCCGGTGGTGACCACATCTTCGAGCACGGTGACGACGCTGCCCGGCGGCAGGGCCAGCCCCTCAATATAGGCGCGGGTGCCGTGCCCCTTAGCCTCTTTGCGAATAATCATCGGAAACAGGGTTTGGCCCTCGTAGACCCCCACCAGGCTCACCGCCGTCACCAGCGGGTCGGCCCCCAGGGTGAGACCGGCCACGGCCACCGTTTCAGGGGGCAGCAGATCTAACAGCAAACGCCCCACCATCAGCGCTCCCTGGGGGTGTAGCGTGACCAGCTTGCCGTTGATGTAGTAGGTGCTGCGCTGCCCTGAGGTGAGCACAAAGTCGCCCTCCTGGTAGGCTCCCTGGCAAAACAGGTCGAGCAGAGGCGATCGCAACTCAGCCGTTGCCCGGCTCAGTAGATCCGCTGAGGGGGTTTTTAACAGTAGCTCATCCATGGACAGTTAATTCCTTAAAAATGCTCCGTTTTCTGGCGATCGCGCTATAAAGGACATGCACTGGGTGATCGGTTCGGCTAACTTTTGGCCTGGCCTGGGGTTTAGCTTCCCTAGGGCCGGTTCAAAGTCAGACAGTGCAAGGCCAGAACCGCACCAATCCACTGAGTTGAGGAGGCTTGGCCATGGGCATTCAATTAAATCATATTTCTGGTCTGACGCTGGCGCTATTGGCGGCAGCAGCCGTTATCGCCCCCGTAGGGCACAGTCAGGAAACCTCGCCCCAAACTGTTCCTGACGCCCTAGACGAGCTAACTACCACCTACTCCGGCGACTACTTCAGAAACCGGGGCATTACCCGTCAGGCTAAGCGCATTGTCGGGCTAAGCTTTCCAGAGCGCGAGCTAGAGTGGGACTCAAACGCCACCGCTGAGGCAGTTCGAGACCTGTTGCTCCTGCAAGCTGCAGCTGACCCCACCCTGCGGGTGCCCGACCTGGCCACCCCCTTCACCACCAGCCTGCTGACCATGCCCAGCAGCAGCCGGCCCAGCGTTGGTTCAGAGTTTATCTTCGAGTCGTTTTAGACTCTGTTCTAGGCCCTAAACACCCTCGGCAGGTTCAACCGTAGGCAACTGGGTAATAACAATCCAGGGTGCAGGAGTTGAACCTGCCTGGGGCGAATTATGAGTTCGCTGCCTAATCCGCTCGGCCAACCCTGGGACTCTCCCTCTCAACCTTAAAGTAAGACAGAGGGAAAACATATACTATTGTATGACTTGAGTTTAAAGCCAGATCTAAAGTTTTTTCTAGTCTCAAATTTATAATTGGGGCATAGCTAATTTTCGGTTGCTGGGCCTTAGCTCTCTCAGAACGTTCATTTCTCGCCCCTGCCATGAACCCTGCCGTAGCGTTTACCTTAATTTTGCTCTCGCTGATGATTGGCTCAGGGGTGGTTAGCGCATCCTGGGGGTTTACCCTCGGTCGCCAGGCCTTAACCGGTGTACGTCAGCCAGAAAGCCGACCCACCAGCGGTGCCCCCGTGAGTCGTGAGGCAGGCAACCCTGTCCATGGGGTCGTGCTCTTAGTCGATGAAGCCGAAGTTTTGCAACAGGTCAAAGCCCGCACTAGTGGTGGCCAGTAGCTATTAGGCACTGGGCTATGGGTGTGTTTCTTTCCTTCTTGACCGTTACTATTCCTGACGTATTGCCCCCGGCGGCGATCGCCTCTCGTCTGCTAGCGGTGCTGCTGTTGATTGGCATCAACGCCTTTTTTGTGGCGGCAGAGTTTTCGATTGTATCGGTGCGGCGATCGCGCATCAGCCAGCTAGTCTCCCAGGGCGACGTGCAGGCCAAAACGGTGCAGCAGCTCCAGCGCAGCCTTGACCGCCTGCTGTCTACCACCCAGTTTGGCATCACCCTCTCTAGCCTGGCCCTGGGCTGGGTGGGCGAAAGCACCATGGCCGTCACCCTGGCCTTCTGGATTACCCAGACCCCGCTGACCGCCGCCCAAAGCGAAGCCCTGGCCCACACCCTGGCCATTCCGGTAGCCTTTGTGCTGGTGGCATACCTGCAAATCGTGCTCGGCGAGCTTTGCCCCAAGTCAGTCGCCATGGTTTACCCCGAGCAGGTGGCTCGCTTCCTCGGTCCCCCCAGCTTGACCATTGCTCGCCTGTTTAACCCCTTTATCTGGATTTTGAACCAGTCGACTCAGCTGCTGCTGCGCCTGGCCAGAATTCAGTACAGCAACCAGGTCAGCTACACCCGCCTCACCCCCGAAGAACTCCAGCTGATCATTCGCACCACCGCCGAGACCCCCGGTCTAGAGGCCGAAGAACGAGAGCTGCTCAACAACGTATTTGAGTTTAGCGAGTTCACCGCCGGAGAGATTATGGTGCCGCGCACTCAGATTAACGCTGTTCCCCTGGCGGCCACCTTTGGCGACCTGATCGAGGTAGTGGCCGAAACCGAGCATTCCCGCTATCCCGTCACGGGCGACTCCCTTGACGATATTCAGGGCACCGTAGAGCTGAAGCAGTTTTTACAACCCCTGGCCCGCCAGCAAATTACCGTCGATGACCCCATTGCCCCCTGGGTCAAGCCCGCCCGCTTTGTGCCCGAGTACACGCCGCTGCACGAACTGCTGGCCACCATGCAGCGCACTGGCCAAGAGCTAGTGATGGTGGTTGACGAATTTGGCGGCACCGCAGGGCTGCTAACCCTGCGCGACCTGACCACCGAAATCATCGGTAAAGTGAACGAACCCAACGCTCCTGCCGAAGAACTGGTGCATCTAGTCGACGATCAGTCGTACCGCATCAAGGCCCATATCGACTTAGAAGAAGTCAACGCTTTGCTCAACCTAGATCTTCCCTACGCTGACGATTACCAGACCCTGGGAGGGTTCTTAATTTATCAAATGCAAAAAATTCCCCACGCGGGCGATCGCCTGATTTTTGCTGAGCGCGAATGGGTTATTTTATCCACCGATGGGCCGCGCCTAGAAGATATCTTGGTGCACACCCTAGATACCCAGCCCCAGGCCTCCTCCCATTTACCGGAAGACAACTCCACCAGCAATCTTCTCCCCTAGCCCAAGACACCTGGAGAACTGCCACAGCCGCCTGAACGCCAGTAGGCATGGTCGGTATGGTGAGATAGGTCTGATCTAGGTCTAGAAATGTAACTCCAGATCTGGAGTTCTGCCTAGGGAAAACTCCAGATCCCGACCTGGGCTGGGTAAAAATAAAGCGCCATCCAGCCTAAGACTGGTTATCCTAGGGCGTCATGGCATGAGCGGTAATCATCTTTCTATGGGCCGCTGTTGCTATTCTTTACAGAGTGAAGCATTGTGATAATATCTGAGTAATTTTACCTGGCCGTCTCAGTTTTTCACCCGCTCTAACGTTCGTAATCGGTTGGCTGTCGGCGTATTTTCTTCTCCTAAAGGGAGGACAGGCGTGCAAGATTCAATGTTGTCATCTGCCTTAGACATGCACCTATCTCGAAATTTGCCCGACCCCGTTCGTGTTGGCGTCATCGGCGTAGGCAACATGGGCCAGCACCACACTCGCGTGCTCAGCCGCTTTAAAGATGTAGAGCTGGTCGGCATCTCTGATGTCAATGTGGAGCGGGGTTTAGACACCGCAGGCAAATACAGAGTCCGCTTTTTCGAAGACTATCAAGAGCTGCTCAAGCATGTTGACGCTGTCTGTGTAGCCGTGCCCACCCGGCTACACCACGCCGTGGGGATGGCCTGTTTGAGCGCAGGCGTCCATGTGCTGATTGAAAAGCCGATCGCCGCCAGCATTGCCGAGGCCGAATCGCTGGTCAATGCCGCCGCCGAAACCAACTGTATTTTACAGGTGGGCCACATTGAGCGCTTTAACCCAGCCTTTCAAGAGCTGCACAAGGTGCTCAAAACCGAAGAACTGCTGGCCCTCGAAGCCCGCCGCATGAGCCCCTACTCCCAGCGGGCCAACGATGTGTCGGTGGTGCTCGATCTGATGATCCACGACATTGACCTGCTGCTTGAGCTGGCCGGGTCTACGGTAGCCACCCTCACCGCCAGCGGCAGCCGCGCCTCAAACTCGGGCTATTTAGACTACGTCACTGCGACCCTGGGCTTTAGCAACGGCATTGTGGCCACGCTGACCTCCAGCAAAGTCACCCATCGCAAGATCCGCAGCATCACCGCCCACTGCAAAAACTCCCTGACCGATGCTGACTTTCTCAACAACGAGATTTTGATCCATCGGCAGACCACCGCCGATTGCTCTACCGACTATGGCCAGGTGCTCTACCGCCAAGATGGGCTGATTGAGAAGGTCTACACCAGCAACATTGAGCCGCTCCACGCTGAGCTAGAGCACTTTATCAACTGCGTGCGGGGTGGCGAGCAGCCCTCCGTAGGGGGTGAACAGGCGCTCAAGGCTCTGCGGCTCGCTAGCCTGATTGAGCAGATGGCCCTAGACGGCAAGCCCTGGCACAGCATGGATCTTGAGCTAACTGCCGTAGGCAAAGAGCTGTCGGTGGCGGCTTAGTCTCAAATAAACTAAGGCGACTGCTAGAAAATAGTTTCCCTGATGGTGGGCAGTGCCCACCCAGCCCTGTCAAGGTGGGGCCGATTTAGGAGGTGATCCCTCGAATTAGCCGCTGAGCCTAGGACTAGAAGTCCACGGCTCAAAGCCAAAATCCTCTAAAGAGGATTGGGAGCCGAGTTCCCCAGTCTGCTAAAGTAGACTTTTGCTAGGAGCCAGGTAGTTCACTCCCTGGTGGTTGTGGCCGGAGTCCTAG
>JBBSLR010000258.1:0-5204 GCA_038255045.1 Phormidesmidales cyanobacterium | reverse complement strand
CGGGATGGTGATGCTGTGGATAATCCAGTAGCGAATACTGGTAACGATATCGCCAAAGGGGCGCTCCCCTGTAGTACCTGCCATATCAACGTCTCCTCTCTAAACGCGAAGAATCTAACCTCATCATAGAGAACCCCGGAAACCCTAACAAGCTATTTCAACGAAAGTTCCCCAAACTTCCGCTAAGCAGCCTCGGGCCTGTACTTGAGAATGGTGCCCTCTTGCCCCAGAATAAAGCCCTTATCAGGCCCTAAAAACTTCACCCGATAGAAGTTAGAGGGCACATCGCCAACGGATTTATCTTTAACCCAGGTTTCGCCACCGTCAAAGCTACAGAGCAAATTGCCGCCGCCGCCGGTCACCCATAGCTCCTTTGAGGTGCGAAAGGCCATGTCTAGCAGCCCCCAGCTGGTGCCAAACTCGGGGTTGATGGCCTCGGTGAAGTCATCAGAGGCCCGGGTGTTAGAGAACCGCACCTCCCCCCCCCGGGCAATCACCCAGAGCTTGCCATCTTTATCAAAGCCCATGTTTTGCAGGCGTTTTGAGTTTTGGCGGTTGTGGGGAATCCACTGGTCTTGCCCTAAAGCCCAGGTAGAGTAAAAATTACCCCGAGAAGATACGGCCACGTAGCGCCCATCGTCAGAGCGGACCATGTTGCGCACAACTCCCACTGCTCCCTGAACCAGAGCCTTCCAGGTGCGGCCACCGTCTTCGGTACGGTAGATGGCACCAATGTCGGTGGCTAACTCGGCTGACTTAGGCCCCACCGCCGTGATTAGAAAGGGCGATCCCGGCAGTTCCTTGCTCAGGGGCACACTTTCCCAGGTTGCGCCACCATCGGGGGTGTGCAACAGCAATGATGGAATGCCCGTCACCCAGCCCTCGCTGCCGCTGAAGTCAACGGAGGTGAACGTGTAGCGCTGATCGCCCAGAGCTAGCTCTCGCGGCTGCCAGGTTTCGCCCCCGTCGGTGGTTTCTAGCAGCGTGTTGCGGCTGCCGACAATCCAGCCATGGCTGGCGTCTTGGGTAAACGCCACATCCGCCAGCGTGGCCTCTACCGGAACCTGCACAACGTCCCAAGGATGCACGTCTGCGTCCGCCAAGAAGTAACCAGAACAGCCCGTGGCCAGCACGACCGCCGCCAGCATCACCAGACCTCGTTTTAACCAGTCAAACGCAGCGTGCATAGACAATCAGAACCTATATTTCCTAAACAACAATTCAGAGCAATCTAGTCAGAGCAATCTAGCCTACAGCAAGACCTGCAACCCCGTAGCGTGGGAGGCGGGGCCAGCAGCGGCTACCGGAGGCCATAGAGGCTGATAAAAAACAAGAAGCCCAGGCCTAGGGCAGTAAAAATGAGAATGTTCTTCTGGCCGGGGGTCAGCCGATTCACGCCCAGGCCAAAGTCTAGGTTTTCTTTGAAGCCAGAAGGGGCATTGACCGGGCCAATGTTGTTGAACTGCTTTTTAGAAGCGCTACACACCGGGCAGCGCCAGTTTAGGGGCAAATCGTCAAAGGAGGTGCCCATGGCAATCTTTGCCCGACTGTCTCCCTTAGTTGGCTCATAGGAATAGCCGCAGGAGCGACATTCGTAGCAGTCCATGTCTTCGGGAGCCAGTTTCTCGGGGGCAAGCACAGCAGGTTCTTCAGCGCTATCCTTAACAGAGCCGCTCTCTGGGCTACCTTCTGCTTCAGAGGCTGGGACTAGATCCACAAATTCGACCGATTCAGAAGAATTAGCTGAAGGCTCAGACTCAATACTCATAGGACTAGACTCATAGGACTAGGGCACCTTGATTCGACAAGAGCTAACCAGACAGCCGGCGAATCTCTTCGGCCTCCAGACATTTGGCCGCCCTGGGCAGGCCAAAAAGGTTTGTTGTAAACAATTATGACACAGATGGGCTGCTCATCTAATTTAGACTATCTCCAGGTGATGCTGGGCGATCGCCCGACAGCGTACTTCACTCCATAAACCTGATCCAAGTCCGGCTGTACCCCTGGTTTTTCAGCTAAATTGCCTTAGAATGCAACTGAAGCGTACAGCCAACTGAGCTGACGCCGTATGTCCAGCCTCTGGGGTGGTGAGCCTGTGTTTGTCTTATCTGGCTACGAGTATTTTTTAGTTTTCCTACTCATATCTTGCCTGGTGCCGGTGGCGGCCCTGACGGCGTCTAAGCTGCTGAGACCGGTTGGCCGTGGCCCCGCCCGCAGAACCACCTATGAGTCGGGTATGGAACCCATTGGCGGCGCCTGGATTCAGTTCAACATTCGCTACTACATGTTCGCGCTGGTCTTCGTCATTTTCGATGTGGAAACGGTGTTTTTGTATCCTTGGGCGGTAGCGTTTAGCCAACTGGGCTTGCTAGCATTTATAGAAGCATTAATTTTTATTGCCATTTTGGTAATTGGTCTTGTGTACGCTTGGCGTAAAGGAGCTTTGGAATGGTCATGACCCCCCCGTCAGCTACGGATCGAGCTTCCCTGGCCCCTGGGGAAATGCTGGCCAACCCCTCGGCTCCTCCGGCGGTGACCCACGGCCTGTCTGAGAACGTCGTCCTGACCACGGTCGACGACTTATACAACTGGTGTAGGCTTTCTAGCTTGTTCCCGCTGCTCTACGGCACCGCCTGCTGCTTTATTGAGTTTGCGGCGCTGATCGGTTCTCGGTTTGACTTTGACCGCTTTGGGCTGCTGCCTCGGGCCAGCCCCCGCCAGGCCGATCTGCTGATTACCGCTGGCACTGTGACCATGAAAATGGCCCCTGCTCTGGTACGCCTCTATGAGCAAATGCCCGATCCGAAGTACGTGATTGCCATGGGTGCCTGCACCATTACCGGCGGCATGTTTAGCACTGATTCGCCTTCGGCGGTGCGCGGTGTCGATAAACTGATTCCGGTGGATGTTTACATTCCGGGGTGCCCCCCCCGGCCCGAGGCGATCATTGACGCCATCATCAAGCTGCGGAAGAAAGTGGCTACTGAGTCGATGCAAGATCGAGCCTACACCCTGCAAACCCATCGCTTTTACGAGCGCAGTCACGCCCTTAAGACCGTGCCGCCAATTTTGACCGGGCAGTACTTACAGACCGGCAACCATGATGCGCCACCCAAAGAGCTGCTGGAGGCGATGGGCATGCCCATGGCTGAGACCGTAGCTGAGCTTGCTCCCGAACGTGAGGACACCTAATGGCTGATACAGAATCCAACGCTCCTGAACAGCCCGCTGCGGAAGAAGAAACCTCAGCCCCCCTGGTAGAAGCTGGGGCTGCCTCTAGCTGGCTGAGCGAAAATGGGTTTGACCACGAACTCATGACTCGGGATCATTTGGGCATTGAGGTGATTAAGGTAGAGCCTCAGTTTTTGATCCCTATATCTACGGCGCTTTACGCCTACGGGTTTAACTATCTCCAGTGCCAGGGTGCCTACGACGATGGCCCCGGCAAAGATTTGGTCAGCTTCTACAATCTGCTCAAGGTCGACGATAACGCTGACAACCCTGAGGAACTGCGCGTCAAGGTGTTTTTGCCTCGCAGCAACCCGCGGCTGCCCTCGGTCTACTGGATCTGGAAGGCTGCCGACTGGCAAGAGCGCGAAAGCTATGACATGTATGGCATTGTCTATGAGGGGCACCCCAACCTGAAGCGGCTGCTAATGCCAGAGGACTGGGTGGGCTGGCCCCTGCGGAAAGACTACATTTCCCCAGATTTCTACGAGCTGCAAGACGCTTACTAACGCAATACCTGCGCAATATCTGCGCAATACTTTGAAAAAGGGCTGCCTTAGGGTGGCCTTTTTGCTGTCTGGGTGGCTCAGCCTGCGGCTGCAAGTGTGGTGCAAAGCTGCGGCGGCACTCCTCGACAGGGTAAAATTTGACGTTGGTTGAGCAATTGAGAGGACAGACCCCTGAAAACCCGCGTAATTATCGTTCGCCACGGGCAGAGCACCTACAACCAGCTAAAGCGCATTCAAGGCCACTGCGACGAGTCAGCATTAACCCCGGCGGGGGAGGCTCAGGCGTTGGCGGCGGGGCAAGCACTGGCGGGGATTCCGATTGATGGGGTGTGGGCCAGCCCGCTCAAGCGCGCCCGCAAGACGGCGGAAATTATTGCTGCTGAGCTGCAAAAGGCGACCCCTGGGCTGACTGCGCCCATCTTTAGCGAAGATCTCAAGGAAATTAGCCTGCCCCTGTGGGAAGGCATGGCCTTTAGCGACGCTGAGACCCAGTACCCTGAAGCCTTTCGCCAGTGGCGCGAAGAGCCAGCCAATTTAGTTATGGCTGTGCCCCAGGGCGGGATTTCGGTAGAGTTTTACCCGATTCGAGCGCTCTATCAGCAGGCGGCAAGATTTTGGCAGGGGCTGCTAGCGGAGAACCAGGGCAAAACCATTCTGGTGGTAGCTCACAGCGCCATTAACCGAGCGCTAATTAGCACCGCCATTGGCCTGGGGCCAGAGCGCTTTAACAGCCTCAACCAGGCTAATTGCAACATCAGCGTGCTAAATTTTGCCGGGGGCTGGGGCAGCCCGGTGCAGGTGGAGGCGATGAACCTGACCAGCCACCTGGGCGACCCGCTGCCCGCTATGCGGCGGGGCCACCGGGGGCCAAGGCTGCTGCTGGTGCGCCACGGCGAAACCGAGTGGAACCGCCAGGGCCAGTTTCAAGGGCAGATTGACGTGCCGCTCAACGACAATGGCCGCGCCCAGGGCCAGAAAGCGGCGGAGTTTCTCAAGCCGGTGACGATTGATGCGGCCTACACCAGCTTTATGGCGCGGCCGAAGGAAACTGCCGAGATTATTCTTCAGCACCACGGGGGGCTAGCCCTGCACTCGGTGAATGAGCTACAAGAAATCAGCCACGGCGAGTGGGAAGGGCTGTTTGAGGCCGACATTGAGGGCGGCTATCCGGGGATGCTGGCGCAGTGGCAGAGCCAGCCTGAAACGGTGCAAATGCCGGGGGGCGAGAACTTAGAGCAGGTGTGGCAGCGCTCGATCGCCGCCTGGAAAGAAATCGTGGCCGCCCACAGCGGCGGCTTGTCCGAAGATCGGGTGCAGACGGTGCTGGTGGTGGCCCACGACGCCGTGAATAAGGCGCTGCTGTGCCACGTACTGGGCCTGGGGCCAGAGTCGTTTTGGCGGTTTAAGCAGGGCAATGGGGCGGTGAGCGTGATCGACTACCCCGACGGCATCGACAGTGCCCCGGTG
>JBBSLR010000257.1:0-5221 GCA_038255045.1 Phormidesmidales cyanobacterium | reverse complement strand
TAGGCGTCGAGAATGCCCTCGGTGCCGATAATCTCGCCCCCGGTGGGAAAGTCGGGGCCAGGAATCAGGCGAAACAGCTCGTCGTCGGTGATTGCCGGGCGGTCGATCATCGCCACCAGGCCGTCGACCACCTCGCCCATGTTGTGGGGCGGAATGTTGGTGGCCATGCCCACGGCAATACCCGAGGAGCCGTTCAGCAGCAGGTTTGGCAGCTGGGTGGGTAGCACCACCGGCTCCTGCTGGGAGCTGTCGAAGTTGTCGCTAAAATCGACCAGGGCCTCGCTGATATCTTCCAGCATGGCCGCGTGACTGATGGGCGACAGGCGGGTCTCGGTGTAGCGCATGGCCGCCGGGGGGTCGTTGTCGACCGAGCCAAAGTTGCCGTGGCCATCTAATAACGGGTAGCGGCTCGAAAAGGTCTGCACCATGCGCACCAGGGCGTCGTAGACCGCCTGGTCGCCGTGGGGGTGGTACTTGCCCAGCACGTCGCCCACCACGCGGGCGCATTTGCGGTAGGGGCGATCGGGGGTCAGCCCCAGCTCGTGCATGGCGTAGAGAATGCGGCGGTGCACCGGCTTGAGGCCGTCGCGCACGTCGGGCAAGGCCCGGCCCACAATCACGCTCATGGCGTATTCCAGGTACGACCGCTGCACCTCGGTGTGAAGCGAGGTGGGCACAATTTGCCCAGCAGCGAGAATGTCGAGTTGGTCGGCCATGGGCGGTGTTCCTGGATGAAAAAGGTGGGCTGGGGAGGCGGTTTAGACCGACTGGTAGTTGAGTTTAGCCACAGCGGTGACCTGAAATAACATCTTGAATAAGATCTTGCGGCTGATTTTACGGTCTATTGCTAAGGTTTAGCACGGTTTAATTTAACGGGGGCTTGATAGATTGGCAGTAACAATGCTGTAACTTATAGGCAAGTCTGTGGCCAAGGCAAGCACCTGGGGAGATTTGTTGGCCGAGCCGAGGCGATCGCCTGAGGTTCAACCACCTGGGCATATTCTGCCCTGGGCACAGGTCAGAGAAGCCACCGCTTGACTTAGTTCTACTAGCATATTTCTTCGATGACAGGGGTTAAACGCACGCGATGAAGACCGTCTTACTCGTCGAAGACGACCTGGTAAATGCTCGGGTGTTCTCTAAAATTTTGACCAAGCGGGGCGGCCTGGCCGTGAAGCACACCGAAGATGTGGAAGAGGTGATCACCATTGCCCGCAGTGGCGAAGTGGATGTGGTGTTGATGGATGTCTCACTGGCCCACAGCATGTACCAGGGCAAGCCCATGGACGGCATCAAAATTACCCAGCTGCTGAAGTCTGACCCCGCCACAGCGAAGCTGCCGGTGATCTTGGTGACGGCCCACGCCATGGAGGGCGATCGCGAGAATTTTTTGAGCCAGAGCGGTGCCGATGGCTATATCTCGAAACCGGTGATCGACCATCAGGAGTTTGTAGACCAAATTAAAGCGACCATGGGGAATGCCGAATAAGTACATTTGTACTTCATTTGTCGGGTTTCTGCAAGCCGCTGGCGCTCAGTGGGGCGGGTGGGTGAGATCGCCCCACTGGCCCGAGGTCTGGTTGCTTAAATAGCCCGCCACAGCCTCGACGGGCAGGGGCTGTGAGAACAGATAGCCCTGGGCAAACTGGCAGCCCATGGCTTTAATCAGGTGTAGTTGTTGAGGGGTTTCGATGCCCTCGGCGATCGCCGATAGCCCTAGCTGCTGGCTGAGGCCCAAAATCATTTGCACCATGGCATAGTCGCGGCTGTCGCTGTCGAGGTGCTGCACAAAGCTGCGATCAATCTTGAGGTGGGTGAGGGAAAAACGGTGGAGATATTGCAGCGAAGAATAGCCCACGCCAAAGTCATCAATGCTGATGCCAATGCCGCGATCGGCCAGCTGGGTGAGCAGATAGGCAGCCTTTTCCATATCCTGAATCAGCATATTTTCGGTGATTTCTAGGCTGAGGCTGTTCCCCGATATCCCCATCTCGGCCAAAACGGCGTCAATATCCTCCAGCAGAGAGGCGGTGGCAAAATTTTGGGTCGAGAGATTCATGCTCACGCCCAGGGGGGCATGGTGGGGGAACTGCCGCTGCCAAATGCCGAGCTGCCGACAGGTCTGGCGCAGCACCCAGTGATCGAGCGACACAATTAACCCCGTGGCCTCAGCGCAGGGCAAAAACACATCGGGGGTGAGCAACCCCTGGGTGGGGTGGGGCCAGCGCACCAGGGCCTCAAAGCCCATCAGGCGCGACTGTTCGAGATCAATTATGGGCTGGTAGTAAACCGTCAGCTCATTCTGCTCGATTGCCCGGTATAGCTCCACCTCTAGCGTGTGCTGGGTCAGCACCTGGGTGTGCATGGCCGGGTCAAAAAACCGATAGGTGCCCCGCTGCCGATGTTTGGCCCGATACATGGCAATATCGGCATCGCGAATTAGCTCCGCCGCTGCAGTATAGCGGGCATTGCCAATGGCGATGCCAATGCTGACCCCGATCAACACCTCATGGCCCCCAAGCATCAGGGGCGTCTGGCAATCGGCTAAGATGCGCTCGGCCACGGCCACGGCCTTGTCGGGGCCGTCGATATCCTCCAACAGCAGCACAAATTCGTCGCCCCCGAGCCGGGCCGCGACATCGGCGGCGCGAATGTGGGTGCGCAGCTTTTGGGCGATCGCCATCAGCAGCTGGTCGCCGACGCCGTGGCCCAGGCTGTCGTTAATGCCCTTAAACCGATCAAGGTCGAGAAACAGCACCGCGTACTGATAGTGCGGATGGCGCTGAGCCCGGTGAATGGCGGCGTCGAGGCGATCGCTCAGCAGCGTGCGGTTGGGCAGCCCGGTCAGCGGGTCGTGCAGGGAATTGTGAATGATCTGGGCCTGGGCCTGCTTGCGATCGCTAATATCGCGAATCATGTACAGCACTTCATCATCGCCGCTTTTGACGATCCGCACCTCTTCGTAGCGACGGCCAGAGGGGATTTCGATCTGTTGCTCATAGCATTGCAATGCCCCGGTGGCTAAGACTTGCCGCATCACGCTCAGCTTGCGGGTGGCGATGTCCGCCGGGGCAAAATCTAACAGGCGCTGGCCCACTGGATCCCGGCCTTGAAAGAAGAGTTCTAGCTCAGGGCAAGGATTGATCACCTCTCGGTAGCGGCCATCGGCCCCCAGGCGAAACATCAGGTCGGGCATCACGGCCAGAATCGCCCGACTCTTGGCCTCACTCTGCCGCAGGGCCAGTTCGGCCCGTTTGCGATCGCGAATATCGATCACTATCGCCAGGTCAGACACCACCTGCCCTGCCTCGTCGCGGATCAGCGACAGGGTCAGCTCCGTCCAAATCCACTCGCCAGACCGATGGCGATAGCGCCGTTCTATGGTGAAACAGCTTAACTCCCCTTGAAACTGACGGGACTGGAAGGGGCGGGCGTGGGCCAGATCTTCAGGGTGGGTAATGTCTTGATAGTTCAGGGTCAGGAGTTCGGCCTGGGTATAGCCCAGCAGGTCACAGAAATATTGGTTGGCCTGGATAAACCGCCCCGAGGCATCGGCCTGGTTAATGCCCACCGCCGCCTGCTCAAATACGGCTCGAAAGCGGGCTTCGCTGGCTTGCAGCGCCATTTCGGCCCGCTTGCGATCGCTGATATCCACCGCCACGGTGGTCACGATCCAGCAGCGCTGGGCCTGATCCCAGCGGGCGGTGCAGGTTTCCCCAATCCACCGCAGCGACCCATCGCTGTGGCAAAACCGAAACTCTATGTCAACGTGGGTTTGCCCGCCATGCATAGCCTGCACGGCGGGCATGATCACAGCATCTAGGTCTTCGGGCAGCACCCGCGATCGCCACAGGCCGTCCTGGGTCTTGATCACCTGGGGCGCGTAGCCATAGATCAGCTCGCTGCCCTGGGAATAGTAGTCGTACTCGAAGCTGTAGTCGGGGTACAGGCGAAAGCTACAGATACAGGCCTTGGTGTTGTTGAGAATATCGGTCAAGTAGTGCTGGGAGGCCTGCAACTCCATTTCCCAAGCAAAGGGCACAGGGGCTAGGGGCAGCTCGGCCTGGGGTTCTTCCCCAGCAGCGGCGACCATCTCCAGCAGGGCAAATATACTGTCTTGGGTGACCAACCCCACCAGCCCTCCCTGGGCACTGACAATGGGCAAGTGGCGAATGCTGTGCTGCCGCAGCAGGGCGATCGCCGCCGCCACCGTCGCCGTTGGAGTCTTTGCCATCGTCACCACCGGCTGACTCATCACCTCAGCGATCGCGATCGCCCCCAGGGGCTGCTGGGCCGCCGCCAGCCGCACCACATCGCTGGCGGTCAAAATGCCCACCACCTGCCCCGCCTCCACCACGATCACGCAGTTGGCGCTAGACTCCCACGATTGCTGGCGATTGCCCGAACGCGATGGGCGGGCGGCCGGCTGCATGGCCGCGATCGCCGCGAGCACCGTTGTCTCAGAGGAAACTACGATTGGGGTTGGGGCAATGGCCGCGTCTAGGTTCAAGGGGAAATCGCTGGTTTAAGACTAAACTATAGGGTTCAAAACCCACCCTCAGTATTCCCTAGCGTTCTCTAGCCAACCTCAGTATCCTTCATATGGCGTAGAGCCAGCGCAGGGTAGACAAAGTAGGCGTGATCTACGCCTGGATCAGGAGATTTCTCGAAACAAACATCCCAGCGAGGGGACGTAGCGCGGCCATCCTGGCTGCGTCGCCGCAGCCGATTAGTCTTCAGCCAGGGTCTCGATCAGCACATCGACCTGCTGCTGCTTTTCTTGCAGGTAGGTTTCGCACTGGGTGAGCGCCTGCACGGCCTGCTCAAACTGGGTCAGCACCGCCGCTAGGGGCAGGCTGCCCGATTCGAGGTCGGCGATGATGCCTTCGACGGTGGCGACGGTGGTTTCGTAGCTCCAGGTTTCGGTCGCGGCTTTTTTAGGCATGGTGGGTAGGGAGTGGATGGGTGAGAGGGTGGGTGCGGGGGCGGCAGGAGGGTTCGATCCTACTCCGGCGGGGGGTGAATCTCGGTGACGGCAACCGTCAGGTGGCCCTCGGCAAGCTGCACCTGTAGGGTTTGGCCTGGGGAGACGGTTTTGGCCTGGGTGACGAGCTGGTCGGCTTCGTCTCGCACTAGGGCATAGCCTCGCTTAACCACGGTATCGGGGTCAAGGGTCATCAGATGGCTGCGCAGGGCGGTGGTGCGATCGCTCGCCTGCCGT
>JBBSLR010000256.1:0-5234 GCA_038255045.1 Phormidesmidales cyanobacterium | reverse complement strand
TTTGTCTGCCTGCCGGGGCTAAAACATGCTGCCCTGCGCTGCCATCCCCAGGTGGTTGAGCAGATTCAAGCCTTTTGGGCGGGGGCACAGCTGAGCGAATCGCTGGTGCTGCACCACCTGGTAGAGCGACTGCGCCAGATTCCGGGCATGACCGATGCCCACCGGCGCGATTTTGCCCGCGCTACCCCCTGGCACAGCTTTGCCGATGGCACCGGCCTGCGTCTGTGGCGCAGCCCCTTGGGCATTGACCACGTGTTTCTGGTATCGGCCCAGGGCGACTGTCTCTACTCGGGCTACGTGGGGCTGCTCCACCGGCAAGAGCTGTGGAGCGGGTTAGAGGCGCTGCGAGCTGAGCCGATCTCAACCTAAGTTAGCGCAAGTCAGCGCCATCTGGGGGGCTGGCCATCGGCGGACGGCTAGATGTCCAGCTACTGGAAACCGAGAGGCCGTCGTTGCGGGGCAGGCCCGTGGTGACATCTACGGTGCCCTCGCGCTGATCGCGATCGCGGCGGTATTGCTCAACGGCGGTGTTGACCTCGGCGGCGATCGCCAGGGCTGCCTTTGAGGGCGCGGGCGACTGCCGCAAAATGTTGAGCTGAAAACTGACCTGCTCGATCAGCAGTTGTGCGTCAACCACCGCGAGCTGGGTGTCGAAGCTGAAGTCGGCCTGGTTTTTGAGCACAGCGCTCAGGGCTGTAGAAATCAGGTCAGAGCCAATGGTGGTGAGCGTGGGGGCATACTTTGCGACGTAGGCGATGACGGTTTCGCCGACGGCGACTTCTAGGGGTTTTTGGCTGAGGCTGATGGCCAGCTTTTCGGCCAGCGCCAGGTAGGCGGGGTCGATGGCCCTGGCGATCGCCCCCTCAGGGTCAAAGGTTTGCACCAGATGGCTAACTAGGCCAATGACCTCGGCGGCGGTGGTCGGGCGATCGCCCTCTAGCAGAGGCGCGACCGCCGTTGCCGCCCTGCCTAGGGTATCTGGGGTCAAAATCGGCCCGTAGCGCTGCCCATAGGCGGTGATAATGCCTGCCATCTGCTGCTCTAGGTGCTGCTGCCAGCGGTGGGCCGCTTTGGCCAGGGCGCTGGTGGCGAGATCGACAATGGCAGCCTTCAACGCTTCAGGGCTTAACCCATCGAGCACCTGCTGGGCCACCTGGTCTACGGCCAATGCCGGGCGATCGGGCTGATAGAGCCGCAGCAGGGTGGCCAAAATGCCGCGCACCTGCTCGGGGGAGACAGGCAAGCCGTAGAGCCGACCGTAGGCGCTGAGGCCACTGGTCAGGGTGCTGAGAACGTCTGAGGTCGGGGCAGGCAGGGCATCAGGCAGGGTATCGGCGGGCATCGGCAGCATGCTCCCTAGGAATGAAAGCGAGAAAAATTAGCAACCTATGGCGAACACCCCTCTCGATATATATTACCTCCCAGATATTTCACCTCCCAGGTTGCCGTTGTAGCCTCGGGGGGTGATCAGCCACGGGCCATGGCGCTGGGTGCTCTGGTTGCCGATCAGCACCACCGTCAGCATGTCGATGGGGGCATCGAGCATGGCCCCTAGGGTGGTGCGATGAATGGTTTCGTCGGGGCGATAGACCGACTTCACCACCGCCACCGGGGTCTCTGGGGAACGGTGGGCCATGAAAATACCGTGGGCCGTGGCAATCTGCTCGGTGCGGGTCTTCGACTTGGGGTTGTAGAGGGCCACTACAAAGTCAGCGGCGGCGGCGGCCTCCAGCCGTTTGAGAATCACCGCCCAGGGGGTGAGCAGGTCGCTGAGGCTGATGGCGCAGAAGTCGTGCATCAGCGGTGCCCCCACCCGCGCCGCCGCCGCCTGCAGGGCAGAAATGCCGGGGAAGACTACCACCGAAGGGGTTTCGCCATCCCATCCGGTGCCCTGGAGCTGCTCTAGCACCAGCCCCGCCATGCCGTAGATGCCGCAGTCGCCCGACGAGACCACCGCTACGCTCAGGCCCCAGCGGGCCAGGTCAATGGCGCGATCGGCCCGCTGGCGCTCCTGGGTGATGGGCCAGGGTTCGACGATTTGCCCCGGTCGGCAGAGGGGGCAAATCTGCTCGATGTAGAGGCCGTAGCCGATCACCACATCGGCCTGGGAAATCGCTGCCTTAGCCGCCGGGGTGATCTGGTTCAGATCGCCAGGGCCAGTGCCCACCAGCGCCAGGTGGCCGGGGTGGGGAATGTATTCGCGCTCGGCCTGGGCGATCGCCACCGTTACCGCCCCCGGCAGCCCCTCGACTCGCACCACCTGCTTAGCCACCCGCAGTTCCCCCTGGGCGGCGAGAATAGCCGCCGCCTCTGCCACGCTGGGGGTCTGCACCGCCTGTTCCACAACCGTGGAAGGGTTGGGTACGGGGATGGTTTTTAGCTCCTCAGCGGTGAAGCAGCGCAGGGGCCAGCCGCGTTCTGCGCACAGGGCAACCAGGCCCACCTCGTCGGCCTTGAGGTCGAGGCTGGCAATACCGGCGATCGCCCCCAGGGCAAAGTGCCCTGCCCGACACACCCGCGCGATCGCCGCCTCGATTACCCCCTGGGGCGTATCCCGCTCGCAGCCGACCCCCACCCAGAGCACCCTAGGGTGCCACTGGGCCTTGGCCAGGTTGCTATCTGGGTCAAACTGCCGCTGAATCGGGCTAACCCACAGCCGCGCCGCAGCGGTGCGGGTAGCTTCAAAGACAAAAGCATTCCCTGGGGGCAGGTGATCTTGCCAAAGGGTAGAGCCAGCGTCTTGGAGCACTTCAACGGGCTTGCCGTGGGCCACTGCCGCACTCACCCCCGTCCAGTCGCCGCTGCCCTTCGTCCAGCCAAAGGGCACTCCCAACACATCCACCCCCGGCAGCCCATGGCGGGAAGATGATCCAGTAATCACAGGATGCGCCCCTAGCAGGTGGGCAACCTGGCGGGTCAGGTCGTCCCCGCCCCCCTGGTGCCCGCCGCACAGGCTGATTACCTGGTCGCCCGCTTCGCTCACCACCACCACCGCCGGATCGCTGGCCTTGTCGCTCAGCAGTGGCGCGATCAGGCGCACCACCGCCCCGGTGGCCAGGGCAAAGATCAGACCGTCGTGGGTGGCCCACAGGTCGGCAAGGGTGGCTTTGAGGGGGCGATCACAGACCCGCACCTTGACATTCAACGCCTCTGCGTCGGCAACGAGGCTAAGGGGAACCCACAGATCAGCTGGGAGTCCGGTGGCTAGGGGCAGGAGAGAGTTGAACCCGGCGGGGGAGACAGCGATCGCAGCAAAAGTCGACAATAGTAAGCCTCAACGGACAGTAAGCTTCAACGGCAGGCGCAAAACGCAAAAGTTTTCTGGCTTAGCGGCGACTATCTAACCATCGCTGGAGAGATCCCTGGCTTTCTGCCGAGGGCTGCCCCAGGAGAATATTTTTCAGGCTGATATCCTCATCTAGCTCTGGCCAGTGGATGCCCGACTGCCCCCCGGTCAGCCGCCAGGTAGCCCGCTCAGCGGGCGAACTGTGCAGTAGCCGGGGGTACCAGACCAGCGGCACAGCAATCAAGCGTCCGTCAGACAGATCGACCGTCAATTGATCATCTGACACCGAAACGTGCTGAATCTGAAGAATGTTGAGCGTTTCAACCGTCAAAGAAGTCATGCCAAGCGTCTAGTAGTTGCTGTTGGTTGTCCTTAACCAGCCTCTGAAGGCGGTTAAGGTCATTCGCCGAAAACCCTCTGTTTACCTGTACCCTGACCGGAGTGAGCCAGAACTTAGCTTAACTATTACCGCGTTCAATATGGACATGGGGTGGCTCATTGCCATCACCTGCGTAGCAGAAGAAGCGGTAGGGGCCAACCCGGAGCAGTGTAGGCATCAGTTCTTTATCGAACCCTCAGCCCTTAATAATAGGTGCCAACCTTGCGGTGATGAATGGCGGTCTGGCCGTCGGGGTCAGACACCTTGCCGTCATGCACCGTGCAGTACACAATCCAGTGGTCGCTGACTTCCATGCGGCTGGTGACTTCGCACTCCACGTAGGCCAGGGCATCGGCCAGCAGCGGCGAGCCATTGCTGGCGGGGCGAGTGCGCACTCCGGCAAAGCGATCGGCACCGGGGGCAAACCGCTTCAGAAAGTGCTTCATCAGGCCCAGGTGTTTGCCCTCTTCGAGAATGTTGAGCACAAAGCTGTCGCCCACCTGCATCAGCGACTCAATGGCGCGGTCTTTAGCCACCGCTACCGTAAAGCCCAGGGGTTGAAAGCTGGCCTGGGCCACCCAGGAGGCCAGCATAGCGCTGGAGAGTTCGCTTTTCTTTGCGGTAATGATGTAAAGCCCGCTGCTGATGCGGCCCAGGGCTTTTTCTAGGTCGGCATCGAGGGACTTGAGCTTTTTCAGCTTGCCCGCCTGGGCCTAGCCCTGGCCCAGGTCAGTGCCCGCCTCTTCGCAGGACTGGTAAAGCGCCCCGGTGGGGGTGTCTTTAATTCGCAGGGGCGCAAAGGCCGCAATTAATCCCAGGTCTTGGAACTTGTTGGCCAGGGGATCGATTGGCTCATCGTTGCCGCCGTAGGACTCGTACAGGCCAATGGTTTGCTTGCCATGTACCGCTGCCAGCACCGTGCCCAGGGTGGTTTGGGTTTCTTGTGCCCCAACGCCAGAGGCTGGGGGCATGCCGATCACCAGACCCTTGGCCCGACCTACCAACTCGGTAACGTCCTGGGGGTCGGCCGATCGCAGATCCATCATTTCGACCGCGACGCCGGTTTTGGTAATACCGCGAGAGATGGACTGGGAAAGGCGATCGCTAAACCCGTAGTCCGACACGTAGAACACCGCCACCAGGTCTTCGGCTTTGCTCTTTTCCTGGCTCCAGCGCCGGTAGCGCCCCGTGAGCTCGCCCACGTTATAGCGCAGCAGCGGGCCGTGGCCAGTGGCGACCAAGTTCACCGGGGGTAGGGCATCCATGCGCTTCATCGCCCCCAGCACCGATCGCGCGTTGGGGGCCATCAGGCACTCGTAGTAAAACCGAAAGTCGGGAGAAATCGCCTCCAAATCTTCGTCGTAAAGGGCGTCGCTGCAATAGTGCAGGCCAAAGGCGTCGCAGGTAAACAGCGCGCCGGTTTTGTGGTCGTAGGTAAAGATGGTGTCAGGCCAGTGCAGGTTGGGGGCGCTGACAAACTCCAGGGTGTGGCCGTTGCCCAGCTCTAGGGTGTCGCCGTTTTTCACCACTAGGCGCTCAAAGGGGTGGTGCACCAGGTCTTCGAGAAAG
>JBBSLR010000255.1:0-5241 GCA_038255045.1 Phormidesmidales cyanobacterium | reverse complement strand
GAACCCACAGCGCCATCGGCCAGGGTAGCGTGAAAGGCGTCTAGAGTAGCGGCCTCTCGCCGCCAGTAGCCCTGGGCAATGCTGCGAGACCAGCGCACCCAGATTTCTCCGATGGCGTTAGGGGGGCAGGGCCGATGGCTGTCGGGGTCAACAATACACACCTGGTTGGGGATGGCCGGAGGACCACAGCTGACTATGGGGCGAGCCGCATCGTCATCGACGGCAGCTACTAACGTGACCTGATTTTGTTGCAGGTCGGTAGCCTTGAGAATCAGGTGCTTAGGCTCAGCCTGCACCGCCTCTCCGGTCACCAGCAGGGTGGTTTCGGCCATGCCGTAGCAGGGATAAAAGGCCTGGGGCCAAAAGCCGCTGGGGGCAAAGGCAGCCGCAAACTGGGCCAGGGTGACCTGTTGCACCGGCTCGGCTCCGGTAAAGGCCAGCTGCCAATGGCTGAGGTCAAGGGCACGGCGCTGCTCGGGGGTGGTTTTGCGGATACAGAGGTCGTAGGCAAAATTAGGGCCGCCGCTAGTGGTGGCGCGGTAGTGGGCAATGGCCTCTAGCCAGCGCACCGGACGCTGTAAAAACGAAACCGGGGCCATTAGCGTCATCTCGGCCCCCACGTACAGCGGCTGTAAAATGCCTCCCACCAGCCCCATGTCGTGGTATGGGGGCAGCCAGGAGACTCCCCGGCTGGTGGCGGTGTTGCCAAAGCAACGGCTAATCAGCCCAGAATTGTGCAGCAGGTTGTCGTGGCTGATCATCACCCCCTTGGGCAGGGCCGTTGACCCTGAGGTGTACTGCAACAGGGCCAAGGTGTGGGCCTCGATGGTCGGGGGCTGCCACTGCTGGGCCAGGTTGGATTGCAGCCCATCGGTGCTGAGGCAGTAGAGCGATCGCAGCTGGGGGGTTTCGGCCAGTCGCCGCTCTAGCTTTTGCAGAGTGGCGCTATCGGTCAGGGCCACGGTGGCCCCGGCATCCTGCACCATAGCCTGGATGCGATCTAAAGAGCGGTTAGGGCGCGGCGGGTAGGCCGGAACGGCGATCGCCCCAGCGTAGAGGCAGCCAAAAAATGCGGCAATGTAGTCTAGACCGGCGGGGTAGAGCAGCAACACTGGCTGGTTTTGGCAGTTGAGTTCTTGAAGCAGCACGGCAATCGCCTGGGCCTGTTGCTGCAGAGCGCTGTAGGTGATCGTCTCGGCGGTCTCAGGAGTACCCTCTGTCAAAAACCGGTAGGCCGTGCCCTGGGGGGTTTGCTGGGCCCGCCAGGCCAATAACTCCACAAAGGTTGCGATCGTCGTCAAGGGCTGTAGTGACTCCTGGCTCAGCTTTTGGTTCAACATATCCACAGCCCTGAAAAAATTAGAACGGACAGCCATACCTACCCCATCCTCAGAAGAGGTCTGTCTAAGCGCCCTCTAGAATACCAACAGAGGTAGTCCATTACCTAGGCTTAACCTGAGGCTTAACCTGATCAGGGGCGCTGTGCTGCTCTCGATCTAAGTTGGTCAGGTCTAGAGCTGGCAGGCTTTTCTATCGTCCTTATATCTAGTCAACCGCCCTGGGCTATCAACCCCAATGCTAGCCGCAGTGGCCTTCCCAAGGCAGATAGGGGAGCCGGTACCATGTCCCCCCGAAAATCGAGAATTTGAACCAAGACAAGATAACCGATGGCCAGCAAGATGGAGATCACACCCGTAATCACCGCCACTATTTTTGAGCGATCCAGTTTTAAGCGATCCATAAAGTAGTTATATCGATTTTAAAGCTGATTGAGGCTGACTGGCCAAGGTTACAGGGGGAGATAATTGTCTTCTTCTATACCCTGGCACAAGTGAGGCTAAGTCTGCTTCTGGCTAGGGGAAGGTTTGAGGAGGGTATTCTAGGAATGAGTCCTAGACCAATTGTCGTTCACCAATTCTCGTCCAATTCTCGTCCAATTGTCCTCTATTTAGACTGAGCACGGTTTCTATGAGCCCTCCATTGTTACCGCTTGATTCTGCCCAGCTAGACAACCGTTCCTCAGAAAACCATCCGGCTGTGGTGCAGACCCAAGGGCTAACCAAAGCCTATCGCACCGGGTTTTGGCTGAATCAGCGGGTGCAATCGCTGAGAGACTGTTCACTCACCGTTCATCAGGGTGAAACCTTCGGGCTGCTTGGCCCCAACGGG
This sequence comes from Phormidesmidales cyanobacterium, assembly GCA_038255045.1. GTDB lineage: Bacteria > Cyanobacteriota > Cyanobacteriia > Phormidesmidales > Phormidesmidaceae > Nodosilinea. The sequence continues at coordinate 3,072 of JBBSLR010000255.1, read as the reverse complement.
GCGGGCAAGACCACGCTGCTGAAGATTTTGCTGGGCATTATTCGCCCCACCGCAGGCACGGCCACGCTGCTGGGCCACGCCCTGGGCGACAGCGCCGTCAAGCAGCGCATTGGCTACCTGCCAGAAAATGCCTACTTTTACGACTTTTTGACCGGCTGGGAGTTTTTGCAGTACACGGCTGGGCTGTTTGGCCTCTCTAGGGCAGCCCAGCAGCGCCGCATTACTGAGCTGCTAGACCTGGTGGGGCTACCGCTGGAGGCAGCGAAGAAAAAGCAGCTGCGGCAGTATTCAAAGGGCATGCTGCAGCGGGTGGGCATGGCCCAGGCGCTGATCAATGACCCGGATGTGGTGTTTCTCGATGAGCCGATGTCGGGGCTTGACCCCACCGGGCGGTTTCAGGTGCGAGAGATTATTTTGGCCCTGAAGCGGGAGGGCAAGACGATTTTTTTCAACAGCCACATTTTGTCGGATGTGGAGGTGATCTGCGATCGCATCGCCATTCTCGACCAGGGCGAGCTGATTGCCACCGGCAGCCTCGACCAGCTGCTGGGCACCGCCGACCAATATTTGGCCAAAGGTCGCGGCGGGCGCCTTGCCGACCTCGAACCCTGGCTCGACCAGATGGCGGTGCAGGGCGACCTCTGGCAGGGCCACGTCAAGGGCAACCCCTACGATTTTGCCCAACAGATACCGCTAGCCGGGGGGCACCTGATCACCCTGCAACAGACCCGGCCCACCCTGGAGGAGTTTTTCATCGCCCAAATCGGCCAGCGTCGCCATAAAAATGGATGATCGGCAGGCCGCGCTATAATTGCTCTACTTTGTCGGCTTGACCTGCGAAGTGTAACCCTGCGAACCCTTATACCAGCCGCCCCAGGGCGTTGAGAGATTTCCATGGGCACCACCGCCGCCGATAAAAGTCCGCATATTTTATTGATTGGCACTAACGAGGGGCAAACTCGCCAGATGGAGTTTGACCTCCATGAAGCGGGCTACAATCCGGTGGTAGCCAGCGGCGCTAAGGCGGGGCTGGGGTTGGCCAACGAGAGCACTCCGGCGCTGATTGTAGTTGACCGGCTGCTGGGGGGCGAGTCGGGGCTGGCGCTATGCAAAACCCTGCGGAGCCAGGGCATTAAAGCTCCGATTGTGCTGCTGATGGCCAAAGACAGCCTAGAAGACCGGGTCGCCTGCCTAGAGTGCGGCGCTGACGACTATTTTCTCAAGCCCTACCGGGCCGATGCCTTCTTAAAAATTGTGCAGCTCTATCTGCAATCGACCCCTGGGGAGACCGAAAACCTGCGCTTTGGCGACCTCACCCTCGATCTAGAGAGCCGTCACGCCCTGCGGGGCGATCGCACGATTGACCTGACCATGAAGGAATTTGAGCTGCTCAAGTACATGATGGAGCACCCCCGCGAGGTGCTGCCCCGCGAGCAGATTTTAGAAAACGTGTGGGGCTACGACTTTATGGGCGAGTCGAACGTGATTGAGGTGTACGTGCGCTACCTGCGGCTCAAAATCGACGGCGAAGCCGACAAGCGCCTAATTCAGACGGTGCGCGGCGTAGGGTACGTGCTGCGGGAGAGTTAGGGCGTGGGTGCGTAGGGGCAGACCTATGTGTCTGCCCTAGGGGCAGGTGGGTTTTAACATTGGCCCGTGAACACCGTGGTTGGGCTGATGAGTGTCTAGAATGTGGTTGCCTGTCGTTGATTTTCCTAACTTCCTGATGGCCAATTTTTTTAGTGATGCGGCTCCCCCACAACTGTCTCCCTGGCGGCGATCTGTAGGGCGAGGTGCGCTATGGAGCCTGGTGCTGATTGCCCTGGTGCTGGGGGCTGGGTGTGGGCCAGCGCCGTCATCCCCCTCCGAAACCATCACCCCCGAAACCGTCACCCCCGAAACCGTTGAGTCGCCCAATCCCACCGTCGAGGCCCCCATGGCTGATCCGCGCGGCCAGCAGCTGGCGGTAACCGCCGTCACCACCCTGGGAGGCGAAGAAATCTTTCTGGAGGTGGCGGCGACCCCCCAGCAGCAGGCCCTGGGCCTGATGTACCGCGACGCGCTGCCCGATGACCGAGGCATGGTGTTTCCCCTGGGGCGGCCTCGCCCGGTGAGCTTTTGGATGAAAAACGTGCCGGTGGCGCTGGATATGGTGTTTATCTATAACGGCACCATTCAGGGCATTGCTGCGGATGTGCCCCCCTGCCCCGCCGACCCCTGCCCCACCTACGGCCCCGGCGACCAGCTGATTGACCAGGTGATTGAGCTGCGGGCCGGGCGCGCTGCCGAGCTGGGTCTCAGCGCGGGCGATGACGTGGTGATTACGCCCCTGTAGCGCCAGACCTGTAGCGCCAGACCTGTAGCCCAGACCTGTAGCGCCCGGAAGATCCTTTAGGAAACCTTCAGGTCGCGATAACACCGTCCCCTCCTTGGGAGGGGTGCCCGGAGGACGGGGTGGGTCAAAACTGCTACAGCATATAAGTCTCCAGATGCGGATCTAGATACTGTGAGTTGCCATTCTGGCCTTAGCTAACCCACCCCTACCCCTCCCAGGAGGGGATTTTGGGGCTGCTTTGCCAAAGACTTTCCTTAATCCCAAACTCACGTTGAGGAAAGGGATCTGCACGCTAGATTAGCACAACAGCCGCTGGCCCCAAGACGTTTCTAAAACCGTAACTCCAGAGTGCTTTCTTACAGTTCATTGGTAGATTGCTAGAGAACTGAGGGGAGATCTAGTCTGCGGTTTCAGGTCGGAGACAACCCTGTGCAAACCAACTCCGCCAACGTCACCGGCACCGTGAGCTACCTACCCCGCATCGCTATGCCCCCCAGCGCCATTCTGGAAGTCACCCTGGTGGATGTCAGCCGGGCTGACGCGCCCGCGATTACCCTGGCTTCCCAGGGGGCCATTTTTGGCGATCGCCAGGTGCCAATTGCCTTGGAGCTGGTCTATGACCTCGACCAGATTGTCATCTTTGACTTGAGCGCCAACAGAATCCATCGGCAGATATAAATTAGGTAAACCTGGGGCGGGGATGATCAGGGGAGGAAGGCGGCTTGTTAAACTAGCGG
>JBBSLR010000254.1:0-5243 GCA_038255045.1 Phormidesmidales cyanobacterium | reverse complement strand
GCCCAGCATAGAGGCGGCCACCAGGGAAGAACTACCCTTGAGAAACCCGCGTCGGCCCAGGCGAGCCCGCTCTAAAACCTGATTAAACGAGTCGTTGTTGGAGGGATTGTGGTTCTCATCCTCAAAGTTGACCATCTTTTTGAGGACGGTGCGGAAATCTTGTTTCTTGGCCATAGCCAGGGCTCCCCAGAAGTCGTTATCGAGTGACCAGAGAATAGTATGAGGATTAGATACAGAGCAGTTTAATAGCCGTTTAGCCCTTGCTTAAGAGACGATGAAGCTTCGGTTAGCACCGTGCTCAAACATAGACACCGCAAGCATTAGAGAAATCTTGGAGAAAGATAGAGCTGGCCGCTGCCCCTTAGAGAATTAAGAGAATCAACTGGGCATCCGACCGGCGGTTTAGAATTAAACCGTAAACACTGTGCAGTTTTGTCTATCCCCTCTCTATCACCTCTGTGGCTATTATCCTCCCTGCGGCTCTACCAGTACCTTCATTCTTCGACCCCGATCGCGTCGGTGAGATCTGGCAGGTGCCCTACCAGCAGCGGGCCGCTGAGGCCAAAGCCTGGGCGGCGGCTCACGGTATTGCCGTCGTCGCCCAGGACGATCGCCGCCTCTGCCTGCTGCTGATCGACGTGCAAAACACCTTCTGCATTCCCGGCTTTGAGCTGTTTGTGGGGGGGCGATCGGGCCAGGGGGCCGTGGATGACAGCCGCCGCCTGGCGGAGTTTATCTACCGCAACCTGGGGCAGATCACCACCATCACCGCCACCCTCGACACCCACCAGGCAATGCAGGTGTTTCACCCCGCCTTTTGGGTCGATGGCGAGGGTGAGCACCCCGCGCCGATGACGCTGATTCACTACGACGAGGTGGTGCAGGGCAAGTGGCGGGTAAATCCATCGGTAGCGGCAAATCTCAGCGCCCCACGGGATCTGCAAGCATACGCCCTGCACTACACCAAAACCCTGGCTGACCGGGGCAAGTACCCCCTCACCATCTGGCCCTACCACTCGATGCTGGGGGGCATTGGCCACGCCCTGGTGCCCGCTATCGAAGAAGCCTGCTTCTTTCACACCATCGCCCGCCAGAGCCAGACCCGCTTTGAGCTCAAGGGCAGCAACCCGCTGACCGAGAACTATTCGGTGCTCAGCCCCGAGGTGACAGAGGATAGCCAGGGAGAGGCGATCGCCCCAAAAAACAGCCCCCTGATTCAAACCCTGCGGTCGTTTGACGGCGTGATTGTGGCGGGCCAGGCCCAAAGCCACTGCGTCGCCTGGACGGTGGCCGACCTGCTGGAGGATATTCAGTCCACCGAACCGGCCCTGGCCCAGAAGGTGTATTTACTCGACGACTGCACCTCCCCGGTGGTCGTCCCCAGCGTGGTCGATTTTACTGACCAGGCGGAGCAGACCTATCGGCAATTTGCCGAGGCTGGCATGCACCGAGTACAGTCCACCACGCCCATAGTCGATTGGTAACATTCACTAAAAAGGGGCAGAGTTTTCTCGCCGCTGGCCCCCGACCTGGCAGTGACCGCTGACATTGAGCCTAACCCACCAGCAGGTTGCCGAGTCTGCCCGCAAACATTAGAGTAATGTAAACAACTGTTAACAAAGGTATAGACTAAATTAAGGAATGCACTCCACGATTAGCTACACCTGGGCCAGCGGTTGTTGGTCTTTGTCTCGTTATAAATCCCGTTGCGTTTAGATTCCGTTGCGTTCAGATTCCGTCGCGCTAACCCCTGTGCGTTCAAGCTCTATGTTGTTACGGCAAGCCAGTATGAGAAATGTGCTGAAGGTTTTGGTTATCTGTGTTGTCAGCCTGTGCGTTTGGCTGCCCATGGCGCCAGCCATGGCCTACGACAACCCCGAACTCTTGCCCGACAAAGAAACCTCGATCATTGACCTGGCCAAGTCGCTGAGCACACGCCAAGAAGAGGATCTCGACTCTCGGCTCAACCAGTTTGCCACCGAAACCGGTTGGAAACTGCGGGTGCTGACCCAGTACGACCAGACTCCGGGCCGCGCCGTCAAAGACTTTTGGGGTCTCGACGATCGCAGCATTATGCTGGTGGCTGACCCGCGCGGCGGCAACCTGCTCAACTTCAGCGTTGGCGACGCCGTCTACGATCTGCTGCCCCGCACCTTTTGGATTGAGCTGCAAACCCGCTACGGCAACCAGTTCTTTGTGCGCGAAAACGGCGAAGATAATTCTATTTTGAGCGCTCTAGAGTCGATTCAGGGCTGCCTGCGCCAGGGCGGCTGCAATGTTGTCCCCGGTCTGCCCCAGGAGCAGTGGATTTTAACCCTGATCACATCCATCGTAGGTGGGGTAATTTGCGGCTTTGCCGCCCACCCGCGCAAGGAGGGCCAGGGGTTTGCCTGGCAGTGGGTGCTGATTTTTTCGCCCCTGTGGGGAATTTTGTTTATTGCCTTTGGCATTGGCCCAGTGGTGACTCGCACCAGCGACTGGCTGCCCCTAACGCGCAACGTGGCGGGTTTCTTGATTGGGGCGCTGGTGGCCTACCTCACCCCTGCGCTTAGCGGTCAGGCCCCTAATTCTGAAACGTAATTTTCATAGGGGCGTAGGTAGAGGGGCGCAGGTGGAAATCGGGGTTATGTGATTTGGATTTGGTATCAGGGCAGGAGCCTAGGGGGACTGATTCTACACAGGCTGGGCAACCATGGCGGCGTTGACCGTCGAGAGCAGCTGCTTCGGGTCAATGGGTTTGGCGATGCAGCCGCTGGCCCCGGCTTCTAGGGCCTGGGCTACCCGATGATGATCTTCCCCATCGAGCAACGCTAAGATTTTGGGCCGGATGGGGCCTAAAGCCTGGTGCAGAACGGCCAGAATGTCGCTGCCGTCGTCGCTGGTGAGGGTGAGGCTGGTGATCACAGCGGCGGGCTGCAATAGCTTGACCTGGTCAATCAACCGCGAACCGTCCACAACCCAGATCACCTGGTAGGCGGCGGCGGTGAGCATGTCGCAGATCAGGCTGGCGGTTTCTTCGTTGTCTTCGACCAGCACAATGCGCCCGACGGTGGGTTCAAGGGTGGGAGCCAGCTCGGGGGGGGCCAGGGTAGCCGCCTGCTGCTGCGGAATGCGCACAGTAAAGACTGAGCCAACCCCCACCTCGGAGCTGACCTTAATCGAGCCGCCGTGCAGCTCAACTAGCTGTTTGGTGAGAGCCAGGCCCAGCCCGGTGCCCTGGTGCTCACGCTGGCGCACGTTTTCGAGCTGCTGAAATTTCTCAAACAGCAGAGACTGGGCGGCGGCGGCAATGCCAATGCCGGTGTCTTTAACCTGAAAAACGGCGTCATTTTGCTCTCGCCGTACCTGTAGGGTGACCTGGCCCTCAGCGGGGGTAAATTTGACGGCGTTGCTAAGCAGGTTGGCTAAAATCTGTCGCACTCGCCTGAGGTCGGCTACAAAGGTGTCTTGGCCGTTGACCAGCTTGAGGTCGAGGGCAATCTCAATGTTGTTTTGGGCGGCCTCGTCGCGAAAGGCATCGACGCTCTGACGGCACAGTGACGTCAGAGAAAACGGACGCACCTCTAGCATGGTGCGCCCAGCCTCAATTTTTGACACATCGAGGATGTCGTTGATAACGCGCAACAGCTGCTCGCCGCTGGCCTGAATGGTGGTGAGGTAGTCGCGCTGGCGGGGCGAGAGCTCGCCCAACGACCAGCGCAGCAGCGTGGCCGACATGCCGATGATGTAGGTCAAGGGGGTGCGCAGCTCGTGGCTCATGGTGGCGAGAAATTCGCTCTTGGCGCGGTTGGCGGCCTCGGCGGCCACCAGGGCATCGCGCAGGTCTTGGGTGCGCTCGATGACGCAGACTTCGAGGTTTTTGGTCTGCCCCTGGAGCTGGTGGTAGAGCTGGGCCTGGTGGATGGCGATCGCCAGGTGCTCGGCAATCTGCTGTAATAGCTCGGTTTCCCAGGGCTGCCACTGGCGCTGGGAGTCGCACTGGTGCACAATCAGCAGGCCCCAGAGCTGGTGACCCACAAAAATTGGGGCTACGGCCTTTGACTTGACCTGCATTTGGGTCAAAAAGGTGGTCATGCAGGGGGCGTGCTGGTAGGCCGTCGCCACGTCGTCAATGGCGACGGTTTCGCCCTGGCGATAGCGGGTGCCTTGGTAGGGGGCATCGGCATGGCGCTCAAAGCACAGACCTTCGGTGTAGTTGAGCACCGAGGCGAGGCGATCGCTCGACCGAGACTCGTAGGTGATGTAGCCCACTGTGGCCGATTTCCTATGGCTCAGATCGGCCTCGGCTAAGTTCTGCGACTCACCCCCATCCAGGGGTTTGACCGTAGCCGAGGGAGCCGGGTCAAACTGGTAGATCAGCAGGCGATCGGCCTGGAGAAACTGGCGCACCTCGGCCACAGTGGGTTCTAAAATCTCGGCTAGCTCTAGGCTGCCCTGGATTTTGGTGATCACCTGGTTGAGCAGCAGACGGCGCTCGTGCTGGCGATCAATGACCGACTGATGCTCGTCTAGGTTGGTGCTGGCCTCGGCACCGGCTCTCACCCAGGCCAGCATAAACTGGCCCAGGACAGCTATATCGGCCGGGGCTAGGTCGTTGTGGGCGAGGCCCCGCTGGGCCAAAAAGTCTGCAACGGCTGCGACCTCGGTGATGAGGCTGACCGCAACTGTTTGATCAGCCATCGCCTCAGGCTGATTGTCGGCATCAATGGTGCAGGTGCTTACGACTAGAGAAAGAGTAGGCCCCAGCAGGCACCAAAACCCATCGTCAGATGGGTCGGCGGACGAGTCTGCCCCAGGTAGCGCCTCAGGGAGCAGAGTCAGCTGGTGCTGCCGACAGTACTGACGCAAAAACTGCCCTAGCCAAACTAGGGTGGCTCTGGGCATCACCTGGGCGGTGCCATGGTCGAGAGATTCAGGCATCCTTAGATTTTGAGGCCGAGTGCGCCCATTGCGAGTTGGTTTTAGGCTTTTAATAAGATTGTGCTAGAACGTCATCTAGAAAAAATCGACAGACCCCATGGTAGCCCTCGTTTTAGTTGTGCCTGAATTACGCTAGAGTTCCTTCAGATTTCGCCGTTGTTTAGACTTCACCTATGCATCGCTTAGCCGCTACCCCCGGCGGCTGGACGCCGGACACTGAGGGGGTGATTTTTGTGGAGCAAACCCCCGCGCCGCTTGTGTTGCTCACCGCCGCCGACACCGAGATTCAAAGCCTGGCGCGGGCCAGTTTTCCAGAGAATTTT
>JBBSLR010000253.1:0-5270 GCA_038255045.1 Phormidesmidales cyanobacterium | reverse complement strand
GCACCCTCACCTTTGGCCTCGAGGGCGGCGATGTGCAGGGGCACCTGGTAGACAGCCACACCCTGGAGGTGCAGGGGGTGAAGCTGCCGCTGCCGCTGCCCGGTCGCCACAACGCCCTCAACTGGCTGGCGGCGATCGCCGTCCTGCAGGCCCTCGACCTCGACTGGCGGGTGCTCAGCCAGGGCGTTGCCGTCGAGCTGCCCAGCGGTCGCGCTCGGCAAATTCTTCTGCCCAATGATATTTTGCTGCTCGACGAGACCTACAACGCCGGCGCAGAGTCGATGCTGGCGGCCCTGCATTTGCTAGCTGAAACCCCCGGCCAGCGACACATTGCCGTGCTGGGCACGATGAAAGAACTGGGCAAGCAATCGATAGACCTGCACCGTCGGGTGGGCCAGGGGGTGAGTCAGCTCGGGCTAGATGCCCTGCTCACCCTGGCTGACCCCGGCGAGGCGATCGCCCTGGCCGAGGGCGCGGTGGGGGTCAGCACCACCGCCTTCACCGACCCCGCCGCGCTGACCCAGCACCTGCTGGACATCGTGCAGCCGGGCGATCGCATTCTGCTCAAAGCCTCGCGCTCCGTCGCCCTTGACCAGGTGGTTGATCGGCTATCCAGCGCTCTCAAGGGCCAGAACGAGGAGCGCGGCGATCGCCGACATCCAGCACCTAATTTCTAGCAGTTAGAGCATTTGGTATTAGAAAGAGTCGTACTCTGCCGCCGGGTTCATGGGGTCGGGGGCAAAGGCCAGCCACAGCGGAAATTGCAGCAGCGCCAGGCTAATCACCGACTCGGCCTCGTCGACCACGATAAAGGGCAGACCGTTGTCGGCCGTGATGCGATCGGCCCGCTGGGCCAGCGGCTCAGGCGCATCAAACAGCATCACCCCCTGGCCCGTGCCAAAGTCGGCCCGAGAGATGCCCAGGCAGTCTTGCAGGCCCCGTCGCCACTCGCCCAGGCGCTCGGGGCTGTTGGAGAGCACCAGGGTGCGCAGGCGGCTGCCGTAGAGGGCGTACAAGATCGACACCGCTGACGAGGCCACCAGCACGTTTTGCAGGCGGCTGCCCATGCTCTTGACCGCCCCGCGCCCCCCCTGGGCAAACAACCAGTTCGAGACCCGCTCAGCATGAATTGGCTCAAAGGTGCGGCGCAGCTGCCACAGGGGGCCGTAGTAGTCGGGCCGCATGCGGTACTGGTCGAGCAGGCTGCGAATGCTATCGGTCTGGTCTTCAAAGGTGCTGGAGACAAAGGCGGGCTGGGCAGACTCAGCGCCCCGGCGAGGGGGGCGATTGGCAGACCGAGTATCTGCCCTGGAGTCAATCCTGTCTTCAGGCTCTGGGGGCTTTTTGGCCCGAGTCGGAGCCAGATCGAGCTGCTCTGCCGCCACCGCCAGGTCTTGCAGGCTACCCACCAGATAGTCTTTGAAGCCCTGCACCCGCACGGCTAGGTCTTGGGAGGCACCCGCAAAGCTGGTCTTCATTTCGGCTTGAATGCGCTCTTGACGGCGCTCTAGCGCTTCGATTTCGTTTTGCAGGGCGCGCTTGCGCTGCTCTAGATCAGCCGTGCCCTGCTGCACCATGCGGCCAACGTCGGTCTGAATTTTTTGAAACTGGTCTTGGGTCAGGCGGTTATAGGTCGATTGCAGATCGGCAATGCTGCGCTTGAGGTCAGTTTCTTGCTGGCGCAGCGTATCAATGCGCGTGCTCCAGTCTGACTTGAGGCCCGCTGACTCAGCGGCTCCTGCGGTGGCATCGCCGCCGCTGCCCCCCTGGCCCAGACCTGATTTTGATAGCTCCTCTGCGGTCATAACGGCTCCCATAGACCCCGTTGTCAGCCTATCAGATGCCGGGTTCGCCCCGGCAGCGGTCTTACTCCGACTCTTTCGCTGGATCTTGCGTCAAAGGGTTCGCCGCAGGGCAGTGGGTTTCGAGGCAGGCACGCAGCTCGGTCGGACCAAACAAAATGGGCAAAAAGTGAATGCTGTTGACTTCGCGGAAGTAAAACAAAATTGGCACCGGCCCCCAAAAAATCTCCCAGTGCTGCCACTCAGCGTAGGCAAAGGTGCGAATCAGGGTATCGCCCCGGTATATGTCTAGGGCGGTGTTGGTAAAGCGCAGGGTGAGGGTAACTGCCTGCACCAGCAAAAACACCCCAAAGACAACGACAATGCCCCCCAGCCAGAGGTTGATAAACGCCAGAGGCACCGCCAGCCCGATTACCGCCAGGGGAATGCGGTAGCTAGAGGGCAAGTCGGTGTAGGTTGCGGTCGGAGTAGAAGTCACAGCGTCAGGAGGCAATAGAGTTGAGCAGCATGTCTAAAGTATAGAAGAACCCAGCCGGGCAGCCAGGGAGCTAAATGCCTGGAGCAACCAGCAAAAACGCTGATATTGTCTAATCTGCTGGGTCAGGCGTTGACATGATGGAGATATATCTGGTGCCCCGCTTGTCTTCTCTGAGTTCAAAATCTAGAACCAATCTTTTGTAGTCGGGGAATTCGGTCAGTTTGTGCTCGATAAAGTCATTCAAGATGATTCTGGTGTCTTCACCTAGCCGATCATCAGAAAAACCTGGACAGATTTCAGCCACAGCTTTCTCTACTTCTAGCTGACGGATGCCCTCAGGCATGAGCGCCAGATTCCAGCCAAAAATAGCGATCGCAAACAGCTTTTTCCGGGCTTTTGGGGTGGTGGCCACATCTAGAAATTGCTCATGACGGCGCTGCCTGTGCCCTGAAACATCACCCAGGAGAGAAAGAAGTTGCTGATAAAAATTGCCAGCAGCGCCGTCACTACCGCAGTGGTAGTGGACTGCCCCACCCCCTTAGCGCCACCGGTAGTGGTTAGCCCCCAGCTGGTGCCGATGACGGCGATCAGAATGCCAAAGAAAAATGCCTTGATCAGCGAGCTGACCAAATCCCAAACGGATAGAAAACTTTTGGCCGAGTCTAAAAAGACTGAGTAGGGAATGTCGTACTGGCTAGTGGCAATTAGCAGGCCCCCGGTCATGCCGGTGATAAACGACAGCACGTTGAGCAAAGGCAGCATCAGAGCACAGGCAATCACCCTCGGAATCACCAGATAGTCAATCGGGTCGGTTTTGAGAATTTGCAGCGCATCAATTTGCTCGGTCACTTGCATGGTGCCGATTTCAGCGGCAAAGGCTGACCCCACCCGGCCGGCAATGATGACCGCCGTCAGCACTGGCCCCAGCTCCCTAGCCAGGGTGAGGGCCAGCACGCCGCCCACCGCGGTGCCGGCCCCGAAGCTGAGAAATTCTCGCGTGACTTGAATGGTGAACACCATGCCCACAAAGGCCGCAGTAATCAGCGCGATCAGCAGCGACTCTGGCCCTACCGAGGCCATCTGTTCTAGGGTGTTGCGCCGGTGCAAGGGGCGCGAGATCAGGTGTATGACCACCTGGCCCGCTAAGAAGGTGGCGGCTAGAGCCCGCTGCCCCCACTGCTTTAGGCTTGAGCCATCGATTACCTGTGCCAATGCTCAACCTCTCCCAGAACAATACTGATGAAACCAGTTGGCACAGGTTCGCGTCTAGTCGCGTCTAGGCCCTGTGCTCGAACTTTACGTCTAGCCTTGCGCCTGAACTTTGCTTCTAAGCACTACGTCTACAGGTCGGGTTTAGATTGCCAACCCTCTGGGCCTCTAGGTTAAATGCCCTTGAGCGGCGATCGCACCCCTCAACCCACTTCTCAACCCAGCAGCGCACTACTCCCAGCATGATGCAAACTAGCCGCTATTGGGACTTTACCCAGGATCTGAGGCGTTTGACAACTGCCCCACGGCTGGCCATGGCCCTAGGGTTAATGCCCCCTTATCCAGACCCTGACTCACGGCCTAGATAGGGGATGTGGTCATTGCCCTCAAGACTCCACTATCCTGAAGGTCGGAGCCTAGCCCCCAAGCTTATGGTGCCTGTCATTAATTACATCTCCCGCAGTAACGTTTCCCAGTGTTTGAGTGCAGCCTATGACTGGAAGATTGCAGACCGCCCGAGGGTTTTTTGCAGGCCGCCTGCGCCCGACGTTGATGGGCTTAGTGGCCTTGGTCAGCCTGTGGCTGTGGTGGCCGATCGCCCCGGCGGCAGCGCGCCAGCCGCTGCAAACTGCCCAGGCCGTTCAGCCCTACCTAGATCGCGTAGCCGAAGCGATCACCGAGTTCACCCTCGACAATGGCATGAAGTTCATCGTCATGGAGCGGCACCAGGCGCCAGTGGTGTCATTTATGATTCACGCTAACGTGGGCGCGGTCGATGAAACCGACGGCAAAACCGGCGTGGCCCACTACTTAGAGCACCTGGCCTTCAAGGGCACCAGCCGCATTGGCACCAAAGACTTTGGGGCCGAACAGCAGGCCATGGCCAAGCTAGACGCGGTATTTGACGAATTCTTGACCGCTCAGGCGGCGGGCGACCAGGCTCAGGCGGGCGAGCTTGAGGCAGAGCTAAAGGCTTTGCAGCAGCAGGCGGCCAGCTTTATTGAGCAAAACCAGTACGGCCAGATTATTCAGCAGGCCGGAGGGGTGGGCCTCAACGCCACCACCTCTGCCGACGAAACCCGCTATTTCTACAGCCTGCCCGCCAATCGGCTAGAGCTGTGGATGTCGCTGGAGTCTGATCGGTTTTTAGACCCGGTGTTTCGGGAGTTTTACGAAGAAAAAGACGTCATTCTCGAAGAACGCCGCATGCGGGTCGATAACTCCCCCATTGGCGCCATGATTGAGAAATTCTTGGAGGAGGCCTTTGTCAGCCACCCCTATCGCCGTCCGGTAATTGGCTACCAAGACGACCTGTTCGTGGCCACCCGCGACGATATCCAAGCGTTTTACGACATGTACTACGGCCCCGGCAACCTGACCGCTGTGGTGGTGGGTGACGTAGACCCCGCCGAGGTGCAGCGGATGGCAGAGGTGTACTTTGGTCGCTACCAGTCTAGGGCGGTGCCGCCGCAGCCGGTGATCGACGAGCCCGCCCAAGCGGCCCAGCGGGAGTTTACCCTCACCCTAGCCTCAGAACCCTGGTACTTAGAGGGCTACCACCGCCCCAGCCTGACCCACCCCGACCACGTCATCTACGGCATGATTGACAGCATGCTGGTGGGTGGTCGCACCTCCAGACTCTATAAAACCCTGGTGGACGAGGCCCAGGTGGCCCTTGATATCGGCAGCTTGAATGGGTGTCCGGGCGATCGCTACGACAATATTTTCTTGATCTACGGCCTGACCGCCCCTGGCCACACCCCCGAGGAAATTGGCGACCT
>JBBSLR010000252.1:0-5273 GCA_038255045.1 Phormidesmidales cyanobacterium | reverse complement strand
TAACTGCCTCTGCTGGGTACAGTCTTCGGCCCAGCCCACCATGTAGCGGGGCTGGCCTCCACGATCTTCGACCACCCGCACGTGGGCCTGCACCCAGCGCACCTCGCCGCTGGGGCGCACAATGCGGTACTCTCGCTGCACCGACTGGCCGTCAAACTGCTGGCCCAGGGAGCGCTGCACCTGGGGCAAATCGTCGGGGTGAATGTGGCTGAGCCAGATATCAGGATTGTTGTAGAGATCGTCTCGGGGGCGTTCCCAAATACGCTCATAGGTCGAGTTGACGTACAAAAATTGCCCCGATACCGCATCGCGCACAAACAAGATCTGTTCTACATGGTCAGTAAACAGCTGAAACAACTGCTCGGTTTGGCTAGAAGCGGGCTGAGCGGGCGATCGCTGCTGAGCCTGCCGCAGCTGCCGCTGCAAATCATGTTGGTAAACGCCCTGGCCCAGCTGGTGTGCCACATGCCCCATCAGGTCGCAGCCCGACTGATGCCACCGGCGGGGGCTACAGCAGTGGTGGGCAATTAGCAGCCCCCACAGGTTGGGGCCTGCAAACACCGGCACTGCCAGGTTAGCCTGCACCTGCAAGCGGGTCAGCAATGCCGCGTAGCAGGGTTCAAGGCCGCTGTCCTGAGCGTTTTCGACTACGCCTATGTGGCCCTGGCGGTAGCGATCGCCCCAGCCCCCCGCAAAGCATGGGTCGTAGATCAGCTCCCCCCGCAGCGACAGCCAGTTGCTCTCCACCGACTCAGCAGCAATCACCCCGTCGTTGCTGGGCAAAAGGCGATAGACCACTACCCGGTCGGTGGCGAGCCGCTGGCGCACAATATCGGTCACGCGCTGAAGCAAGGTATCTAGGTCGGGGGCCAGGGCGATCGCCTCGCGGACGGCGGCAACGGCAGCTAAAATTTCGGCTGGACTAATGGCTGGCTGGGGGGATAGGTCGCGCGTCATCTCTTAGACACATAGATGAGAAACAAGCGGCACCTAGACGGGCCTCTCAGCGCAGTCTGGTGACAGCAGCCTTAAAAAATGGCATACACCACAGCCGACCTCTAGCCTGCACTGTCATAGGGCCGAGAACCATAGGGCCGAGAAAATGCCTGTGATTCCTGCGCAGAGCATGTCCCCGAGGAGGCCTGGGGCGGAAAGCTATGCGGGTGTAGGTCGCCCCCTAAGATTCCCGTTTTCACGGGAATGACGGCCTTCGACTTCTTCGCTTTGATTCATCGCCAGCCCAAAGGATACAGCGCAGCACCATGGTGCCCAATTTATCTTAAGAGGTATCGCCAAGGTTGTCGTCTGGCCTGGTGGCCAGACGACTCTACCCCAGTATCGGCGGAAATGTTGCAAAATGTAAACAGCTCACCGCCAGGATCTAGCCATGACGTCACTTGCGATCGCCCCCCCGTCCACGGGCGCTGCCCCTGCCGGCGGCCCCGACCCAGCCCGGTTTGACTGGGCCGAAGCCTGGTACCCCGTCGCCTACCTCGACGATCTCGAAACCGACCAGCTCACCCGCTTTACCCTGCTAGAGCGGGGTATCGTCATCTGGTGGGACACCAGCGGCCAGTCCTGGCGTGTGTTTGAAGACAAATGCCCCCACCGCCTCGCCCCCCTGTCTGAGGGGCGGATAAATGCCAGCGGCGAGCTAGAGTGCCCCTACCACGGCTGGGCCTTTTCAGGCGACGGAGCCTGCACCCACATTCCCCAGCAGCCCGAGGGCGGGCAGGGCAACGGGGCGTCGCGGGCCTGTGCGGTATCGCTGCCCACCGCCATCCGGCAGGGGCTGTTGTTTGTCTACCCCGGCAACGCCGCCAATGCTCCCCAGGTTGAGGTGCCGATCATTGGCCCATTAGACGCAGAACCCGACGGCTGGGTCTTGCTCAACACCTTTCGCGACCTGCCCTACGACGCCCTCACCCTGCTCGAAAACGTGCTCGACGCCAGCCACATTCCCTACACCCACCACAAAACCGTCGGCAAGCGCGAAAACGCCGCCCCCATGGAAATGGAGGTGCTCACAGCGGGCAAACAGGGCTTTCGCGGCCTCTGGCCCGAAGGCCCCCGCAAAGGCAAGCTAGGCACCCAGCACACCACCTTTGTCGCCCCGGCGCTGATGTACCACGACCTCACCTCTAAGCAGTTTGGCCGCACCATGACCGTGGTCTACGCCACCCCCATGCGCAAGGGCGAATGTCGGCTGTTTGCCCGCTTTCCCTTTAAGTTTTCGGCCAAAATTCCGGCCACCGTGATTGGCCTGACGCCCCGCTGGTATAGCCACATCGGCAACAACGGGGTGCTCGAAGACGACCAAATTTTCCTGCATATTCAAGAGCGCGAGCTAGAGAAAGCGGGGCTTCCTTACCCCCAGGCCTGCTATCTGCCCACCCAATCTGATCGCTACGTGCTGGCCTTTCGCAACTGGGTCAGCGACTTTGAGGCCGATCCCTTCCCTGGCCAGGGCCTAGGGCCGGAGTGGAGTCAGACGGCCCTGCTCGATCGCTACCACTCCCACACCCAGCAATGCCGCAGCTGCCGCACCGCCCTGGGCCGCATCCAGGCCCTGCGCTGGGGTCTGCTGGGGGTAAGCGCCGTGGGCTGGTCGCTGGTGCCAGTGGCCCTGGCCAGCGGATCGCTCACCGGGCTAGCCGCCGCCCTGCTGTCGGCGCTGCCGTTGGGGACAGCCGCCGCCTGGGCGGGCCTGGGCATTCTCGAACAGCGCTTCTACCAAGGCCGTGCCGTGCCGCCGCGCAACCTGCCCGAGAAAAAAGCTCGAGTGGTAGAGAGCTAAGGGACTAGCCAATGAATAAAGTCTCAGCGTCATTCCCGCGCAGGCGGGAATCTAGCCTAGAGCGTCCACCCTCTCCGGTACCTTATTTCGATGCGAATCCCTAATCGGCGGGAATCACCCGCACCATCCCCTCCAGGTCAATGCCCTGGGAGGTGACAGAGAGCTGGCGAATATTCGCCTCTGGCCCCAGGTCAAAGGCGGTTTCAGCCAGGGCCATGGGCGGCGGCAGCTCCCCTGTGGCAGGCAGCCTCCTGATCACAGGCTGACACAGCCATAGCCAGCGCCCCTCCTGGATGGCCAGCCCTGTTGTTAGCTCTAGGGTCTCTGGTTCTGGGGTCTCTGGTTTTGGGGTCTCTGGTTCTGAGGCCTCTGCGGGGGGGGATATCCTAGGCCAGCGCAGGGTGAGGCGATCTGCGTCCAGCTCAATATCTGCGGTGGCATGGGCCTCACCATCGCCGATCCACTGGTCTAAGGGGATCGCTTCCTCAGCGCTGGCCAGCAATTGTATCAGCACGTCTCGCAGGCCTTGACCCAGCAGCGGCGATCGCAGCGATGCCCGCAAATCATCCGCCAGCACCGTCACCCGCCCCTCTACCGGAAACGGCTGCAACAGCCGCAGTGGCTTCCCTCTGAGCACCTGGGGCAAATTTACACGAATATCTGCGGCGCTGACCTGGGCCTGGCTGACATGCAGCCCCCGGTACACAACCTGGCGTGCCGCCAGATTGACCCCCGGCAGGTAGCCGCCTAAAATCTGTCGATCTTTGCCATCGATGGCAAACTCTAGCCCCTCAATATGGTCAAACTGGGTGTGCAGCCATAGGCGAATGGCGGGCGGCAGCAGCCGACTGATCAGTCGGCTACCCCTGGGGCTTGGCCCAGAGGCATCAGGCCCAGAGGCATCAGGCCCAGAGAGATCGGGAGCAGAAGCAGGGTCAGGGGTCATGGGCAAAGGAAAACGCTACGCATGGAAATGCTACACAAAACCGACATTGGAGGGTGGCCCCATTCCCCAAACTCTAGCAGGGGAAGTCACCCTCGGTTCTTCTGGGCGAATGCTACAAAGCCTACGGCTAGGCAACACCTCAGCCCGCTCCATTAATCAATCTATTGTTAAAATCTCCTGACGCAATCATACGCACGGGGATCAATTTGTCAGGATATCCTGACAAATTGATCCCCAAACCCCTGCCCTCTCGATCAGGTTGCCAGAAAAGCCTTGCTGGGGGCTTGATCCCAGCGGTGGTTTTTGTCATGCTGCAGAGCAACGGTTGATCCCCGCTTAAACCCAATGCTTGCTAGAGGGACATCAGGACAAAGCCTGAGGCGTTGTTTTGGTCGGGGCCATGTCGGACTGGGATCGGTTTTGATTTGAGCCAGCTGAGCGAGTTAGATACTGCCGCTTTGTTAGGTTTGTGCCTTTGGGTCTGCTGTTGTACTGGTCTTTAGAGGAGAATGCTCTATGTCTTCGCCCCGCCCACCCCTAGAAGAAATGACCCTGCGGCAGCTCCGCAAGGTGGCCAGCGAGTATGAAGTCTCTCGTTACAGCCGCATGCGCAAGACCGAGCTAATTGCGGCCATTCAGGCGATCGACGCCAAGCGCAGCCAGGGATCGGCTCCTGCGGCGGTACCTGCTATGGCCAGCGCCGTGGTGGCGACATCCCCTAGCTCTATCTCCCCTGCGCCGCTGGCGGTCGAGGTGCTGGCGACTGTGGATGAGGGGTTATCTGACCTGCCCAGCGGCTACGGCGAGAGCCGCATTGTGCTCATGCCCCGCGATCCCCAGTGGGCCTACACCTACTGGGATATTCCCCACACCCATAAGGATGAACTGCGTCGCCAGGGCGGGTCGCGTTTGGCCCTGCGTTTTTACGATGTTACCGACATCGACTTCAGTCGCCAGTCGCCCCACAGCTTGCAGCAGTACGAATGCGACGAACTGGCGCGGGAGTGGTATTTGCCGATTCCGGTGAGCGATCGCGACTATGTGGCCGAGATCGGCTACCTCTGCAACGATGGCCGCTGGCTGGTGCTGGCGCGATCGCTGCCCGTACACATTCCCCCGGTCTATCCCTCCGAATGGGTCGAAGATCACTTCGTCACCGTTGACTGGCAGGCCGACCTGCGCGGCCAGACCCTGGTGACCCTCAAGCACCCCAGCCAGCGTGCCGCCGAGAGCACCAACGCCATCTACGACAGCGTTTATGCCATGACTGAGTCGGCAGAGGCCCAGCGGGTGGCCGGGTCACTGTTTGGCTCGATGCCCCATGTGCCGGGTTCCCACGTGCCCGGTTCTATGGCCCCCGAAAAGGCCGTCAGCTCCTACGTGTTTCCCTCCGGGACGGGGCTGTGGGCGGTGCCGGGGGCAATTCCGGGTGGAGTGCCCACCATGTCAGGGGTGGGGGCCTTTGGCGAGTTCACCATGTCTGGAGCGGGTCTCACCATGTCTGGGGCGGGCTTCTCCGCCTCTGCGCCC
>JBBSLR010000251.1:0-5275 GCA_038255045.1 Phormidesmidales cyanobacterium | reverse complement strand
TGAATGCGCTCAATCAGAGCCGACAGGTCAAAGTTGCCCACCACATCCTGCCCTCCGGGCTCGGGGGAGGCATCGAGAATAAATAGCTTGCCGTCGTCCACCAGACGCTGCAAATCCCAGCCATAGCTGTAGGCGTTTTGAACAATGTCTTCTGGCGATTCTTCAAAGGTGACAAATACCCCAGGCTCATCAAACTCGGTGATGCCGTTGTAGATAAACTGCACCGCAAACAGAGTTTTGCCCGTGCCCGAGGTGCCGCTCACCAGCGTTGACCGCCCCGCCGGAATGCCGCCATGGCTAATATCGTCTAGCCCCTCGATCATGGTGCGAATCTTGCGCACGCCGACGGGGTGAGCAGAGGTCTGCAAATCGTTTTGGTCAGAATCTGTCATGGGAAGTTATTAAATTTATCGGGCGAGCGGCTGCCCTTCAATAAATTACAGGAAAATTACCGGAGATCTTGAGGACTAAGCATACCCCGAACCGGCTGCCCTGCCGGATTTAAGCTGGCCGACCCACAGAGGTGTTGATCAGCAATCGGAAGCTGTCTGGTTGTGCTGTATTCAGCCCCCGAACCTGGCCCCTGGTATCCCTCGGATTAGCCCCCTTGGGATTAGCCCCCTTGGATTAACCATAGATGTTGTCTTCCCGTAGCTCATCGTAGAGCAGGTCTAGCCCAATCAGCACTCGCTCGCGATCGGACAGGTCGCCGATAATCTTGCGCACCGGCGGCGGCAAAATCTTGGCCAGGGTAGGGGT
Organism: Phormidesmidales cyanobacterium; assembly: GCA_038255045.1. Taxonomy (GTDB): domain Bacteria; phylum Cyanobacteriota; class Cyanobacteriia; order Phormidesmidales; family Phormidesmidaceae; genus Nodosilinea. The sequence goes on along the minus strand of JBBSLR010000251.1, from coordinate 4,516 downwards.
AGCGAGAATTTTATCCTCCTCTGCCAGCTGCGGGTTTTTGAGCACGTCGATGACCTTAAGGGCGTAGACCCCCTGAAACTCTTCTTCCAAAATGTTGTTGAGGGTCTTGAGGGCGCGCAGGGAGTTAGGGGTATTGCCCGCAACGTAGAGCTTGAGGATGTAGGTCTTTTTAACGGAACTCATGGCAGGCTCTGGGCTACAGGAACATGGACGATTGTATCGGGTAAGGGGAGGGCCTAGGGCTGGCGGGGAATGGATCGCCGGTACATTTCGCACAGGTGGGCAATGATGTCGATCAGGGTGAGGCGGTAATCGAGCAAAATTTCTTCGCTACGCCCCTCCAGCTTGAGCTGCTTAGCGAAACTATCCATCAGCTGCATGTGAATTTCTACGATGTGGGCCACGGAGATGTCGGCCATGAACGCCTGATCCACAAGGTCGTCGATCAGCTGGTTGAGGTTGATTTTGGGGTCTTTGGCAAAATAGCCCAGGATAATCATCCGGTAGTCAGCCTTGAGCTGGCTCAGAAAAGCTGCCCGGTCATCGGGGTTCATGTTGCGCAAAAATGAGCTGGGGCTGCGCTTGTAATACACGCCCAGGTACCCCAGTCGGGCTTTGAGTTTTTCTGTCAGTCGGTGTTGTTGAGCGCTCAGGCTGTTGTCTGGGGAGTCTGATGGATTCTCTGACAGATCAGCAGCAGAGGCGGTGGCCGCTGCTTTACTGGCTTCTGACAGCCGGACAAATTCTTCAATAGCATTCTGAATCACCCGCTCAAGCTGAGGCATTGCCTCAACGGCATGGTAAATGACGGCCCCAGGGTAGGGTTCGGCACCGTCAACGGGCACCGCATTGGTCGCGGCGGCCGGTTCGCGGCGGGCGGCCTCTGCGTCTTCCCCTGAGGCATTTTTTGGCTCACTCTCTGGCTCGCCAATGAGTATCACCACCGGCAGCATCAGACCTAGCTGTATCAGGGCGGGGCGCAGGGCCTGCTGCCACACCTGGCTGTCTACTACCAGGCAGTCGGGCAGCTCGGGATGGCTTTGCAACCAGTCTAGGGCATCTCCTAGAACGGCACTTTGGTGCACGACGTATCGGCTAGGATCCAGATTTAACTCGGGAGCCTGCTCAACCTGATCACCACGGGTCAGGACATAGATTTGAAGGGGAGCAACCAAGGAGCGATGATAGTGAGCAGGACAAGAAATAAACCGGATCCCAGTCCCGCCGTGGAGGTTTGCCTGGGGAAAGCGACCGATCCCGAGCTGGACTTGGGATGACCCAAATCCAACTCCAGAAGTGGAGGTTTGCCTGAGGGAAACTACCGATCCCACGCTGGACTTGGTATATCTAGGCAGAAACGTCTAGGGTTGAATGTCACTGAATTAAGACTGGTGGGCATTGCCCACCCTACGGCAGATCAAGGGTTCTGGCGATCTGCGAGGGTTAATTCCAGCTTATGTCAGTGCCATTCGTCTAGGGTTAACCCCAGGTTTAGCTAGCTAGAAACCACCGGAGGCGGGATTTAACCCCGCCGACCGAGGAGGTATCAGGATATTGTCAATTGTAAAGGGTGGTTGCCAGAATCCGGTCTGCCCCCGCACCCAGAGTCAAACCCTAGGGGATTAGCCTATGGCGCTGCCGCCCCTCGATCACTTTTTGAGCAATGTTCCCGCCTACGATCTGGCTACAGCTCTCGGCGAGATTACCCGAGCTTTGGGGCAGCCGGCGGCGGCGGCCCCCAGCCATATTGTGGTGACTGACGATGAGCATCGACCTCTAGGGGCGATCGCCCTGGGGCGGCTGTGGGCCAGTCACCACACCTGGGGGCTGAGCCATGCTGGGGATAGTCTAGCGGGGCCACGGCTGTTGGATTGCCAGCCCTGGCTAGAGCCGGTGGTGGAGGTGGAGGCCAGTCAGCTTTTAGATATTTCAGCCCTGGCTGATCTGGGGGCGCTGGCTCAAAAAGTGCCTGCCCCAACCCTGGTGGTGATCGACGCTGATGGGCAGTACCTAGGGGTGCTCAACCCGGCTCGGCTGCTGGGCTGGCTGGCTACTCAAGCCGCAGGGCTGAGGGAAGCTAGCCAGCCTGGTACAGACTGGCTAAAGGCCGGGCAAAGGGCCTGGGTGCTAGAGCTGAGCCACGCGCTCAAAACCCCGATTACTACGCTGTTGGGGTTGTCAACCTTACTTTTAGACAGCCGGGTTGGGTCGCTGAGCGATCGCCAGTTTCGCTACGTGAGCCTCATGCGCCAGGCAATTCGTAAGCTGACCACCCTGGTCAACCTGCTGCTCGACTGGATGCGCCTGGAGTCAGACCAGATCGCGCTTAACCTGGAGCGGGTCAGCCTGCAACCCCTGGCTGACAACCTGTTGCCTAGCTTTATCGTTGCCCAGCCTGAGGTTGCGGCAGCCGAGTGGGTAGAGAGCTTTACGGTGCGTCTGGCGACCGCTGAGGGCTGGGTGATGGCTGACCCCCTGCGCCTGCGCCAGAGCCTGCACTACGGCCTGGGCTACCTGTTAGCTCACGGGGCCAGGCCCAGCGGCCTGATGGTCGAGCCTTGGGGGCCGTGGGTCGGGTTTAGCCTGGGCAGCCCAGATGCCCTGGCAATGCCTGGCGCTGAGTATGGGGATAGGTTGGAGCCAGCGGCGGCTGAGGCCTCGACCCGCCCCGAAGCGTTGCCAGAACTCCAGACCCTACAGGGGTTAGGGCTCACCCTGGCCCGGCGGTTTAGCCAGCTGCACGGCGGCGAGGTCAGCCTGTTTAGTAGCCCTGCCTGGGGCAGCCGCCTGACCCTGCTGCTGCCGGCCCCCCCTGCCCTAGCCCGCGCCCAGACCACGGTGCTGGTGCTGCTGGCCTGCGCCAGCGAGGCTGTGGTTGAGCAGGTCTACGGCTGTCTGCGGGGCACCGACTACCGACTGGCGATCGCCCCCTGCTGCCAAACCCTGACCGCCATGCAGAGGCGGCTTACCCCCGCCTGCACCATGATTCACTGGGAATCGCTGCCCGATGCCCCCAGCAACGCCGCCGCCCGCCAGGCTCTGGTAGATGGTTTAGAGATGGCCAACCCGGTGGTGCTGAGACCCGCAGCGGTGGCGACCATGGCAACGGGTTTAGCCTCGGCAGAGAGCGATTGGGAGGCAGATATCGCCAGCCAAGTGCTATCGGTTGAGACCCTGGCCCAGGGGCTGCGGCCCTTGCTCGACCAAATCTGTCAGCGATATCCGGTGCCGCTGGCGGGGCTCACCATGCTGCTGCTGCGATCGCCGGCCTCCGGAGATCCCCCCAGCGCCCTGTCTGCCGCTGTGCAAACCTGGCTTCAGCGCTACCGCTGCCGCCTGCTCCAGGCCGACGATCTGGCCCAGGCCAATTTGCTCAGTCGGGTGTGGCAGCCCCAGGCGATCGTCTTAGATAGCACTGAGCCGCTGCCCCTGGCCGAACTCCAGGCCCTGGCCCGCTACCCTGCCCTGGCCCAACTGCCTCTGGTGACGCTAGTGCCGGGGTCGGCTGAAGCTGAGGCCCTGGCCCTGGGGTTGACCCTGGTGCCCTGCCTAGAGGTACTCCGCCAGCCCCCGGCTGAGGCGGTGAGGAGTTTGATGCAGGCGATCGCCCGGCATGAGTCCATCCCTGACGGCTAAGCCAGGGGATTCAGGAAATTCTGCGCAGGAACCCCATACCAAATCCGACACCCAGAGAAACCGGGGGTCGCCAAGCAAGACTTAGTATTTGTTGGGGAGATTTCTGCTGCGGTGGATCAAATCTGTTCTGGGTAGCGTAAGCCATCATTCTAGGCCACAATTTTGGGCATATTGAGACCACTGCCCTGGGATATCGACAACGGCTTACCATTCAAAAACCCATGCCCGACCCTGAGTTCCCTCGTCCTCATTATCCCCTCACTGATCTGGCTGAGTCCTCTGCTTCCCAGGCGGCGCTGCTGCCCTGGCTGACCCTGGCGTTGCTCTGGCAAAAAGGCGGGCAAAAAGACTGGCAAAGAGCCGGGCAAACGGGCGAGCACCCGTGGCTAGACCTGAAGTCTGGGGCCACAGACTCTCAGCGGCTGATCGATGTGCTGCCTGGCATCGTGTTTCAGGCCGACGGCGATGCGGGATGGTCAATGCGCTACCTCAGCGCTGGCTGTTACGCACTCACCGGATACCTTCCAGAGGCTTTGGTGGGTCGCGACAAGGTGCTGTCCTACAACGACATCACCCACCCCGATGACCTGTCTCGGGTGCTGGCGACCATTCAGCAGGCCATTGACAGCGGCCAGCCCTACGAGGTGGAGTACCGGATTAACACCCGCAGCGGCGAGGAGAAGTGGGTGTGGGAAAAGGGGTCGCTGATTCTCGGGGCGGCGGGTGTGATCAATGGCATTGAGGGGTTTATCACCGACATTACCCCCCTCAAGCAGTCGGAGGCAGCCCTGCATTTGAGCGAGCTGTCGCTGCAACTGGCCGAGTCGAAGTATCGCAGCATGTTTGAAAATGCGGTCGAAGGCATGTTTCAGAGCACCCC
>JBBSLR010000250.1:0-5286 GCA_038255045.1 Phormidesmidales cyanobacterium | reverse complement strand
TCAGCCTTAACATCCGAGGGGATAGTAGGCTGGAAGCCTTTGTCTATAAGGATTATGTCATAGCTTCTGGGCCTCAACGAATCGCACCTGGACTATACCTTTTTGGGGGTTAGTGCAAAAAACCCCTTCATCGTAACGTGCTGGATTGGTAGACCTGTCCTAGCTTGTTGACAATAATTCTCATAAGGTTCAGAATTGGGATTCAAAGACATTAACATTCTTGCAACCATGACGATCGCTCTGTCTCAGGCCGACTACTGGGATCTAATTCAAGCCCATCCAACTGTGAAGCCGACTGCATCAGGCGCAAGCGGCTTCGACACTACCTGGAGCTATCCAGCCCAGTTAGGTAAGGGGTTTATCCGTAAGATTCACCCGCGTCAGGGGTTAGACCTTGCGATCGCAAACTATCAACCTAATCAAGATGTAATCATTGAAGCACCGGACCGGGAGCACCCTCTAGAATACGAATTCAGCTTGGTTCGAGAGCAGTCAAAGGCCAGCTTTGAATCGGAGTATTATTTCTTTTCTGGCAGTGGTCTAGCAGAGCGTGATGTGTGCCACTGTGAACGAGATCTGCAAGTGCTGGACGTGAGTTTTCATCTGGAACCTGAGCTATTTTGTACCTGGATGGGCGATCGCCTAGAGCAATCGACAACCCCAGTTAAAGCATTGGTCAACGCCCCCAGCCAGGCTCGCTATACCTACGCCTCCTCTCCCACCGTGGCGATGCAGGCGACCATACAGCAGATCTTGAACTGCCCCTATACGGGCCTGACCCAGCAAATTTACCTGGAGAGCAAAGTCTGGGAACTCATGGCTCTGCACCTAGAGCAGATGTTGCAGCACCAGCTTGATCAGCCTCCTAAGCAGACCCTCAAACCTGACGATATTCAGCGCCTTCACTATGTCCGAGAAATCCTGAAGCAGCAGCTCAACGATCCCCCCTCGCTGAATGGGTTAGCCCGTCAGGTTGGTTTAAATGAATTTACCCTGAAGCAGGGGTTTCGCCATCTGTTTGGCACTACGGTATTTGGTTGCCTACACCACTACCGCATGGAACGCGCCAAGACATTATTGGCCGATGGCCACCTCAATGTCACCGAAGTTGCCCGTGATGTAGGGTTTACAAGCCGGGGGCATTTCGCCGCTGCCTTTCGCAAAAAATTTGGCGTTAACCCCAAAACCTACTCCCTGATGGCGAGAGAGCAGGCGGGCTAACAATTCCGGGTTTGGATCAAAAAATTCCTGCTGCTGACCAAAGCGATTGTCTATAGGCTAGTGCCATCCAGTAAGCTTCTTGCAAGTGAGTTGCAATTGGGTGTGCAGGCAAAGCGCCTGCTAGCCCTAATATTTTGGTGGGCGGAGTGATGAATCAACTACAGCGTTCGACTTGGGTAGCGGGGGGAGTACTCATGCTGATGGCGGGCCCAGCTTGGGCCGAGACAGCGCCAGCTCTTGAAGGTCGGGGGGTAAGCATTGCTACCGAAGTGCCCCGTGGCGAAGCTGCAGCGCAGGAGAATGAAAGGGCGGCAGAACCCTCTCTGCTCAGTCAAGTTGAGCAACCGGCCACCCCGGTAGATGAAGGGTTAGATGAAGGGCTGGCTGAAATCGCCCCAGCGATCGCCCAAATTACGGCTGTCAGGCTCAATGCCGCCGCTGATGGCGTGGAGGTAATTTTAGAAACGTCGGCAGAGCTAGCCGCGTCGTCGTCGGTGGTGGGCAATGCGCTGATTGTGGATATCGCCAATGCAACGCTGGCGCTGCCAGAGGGCGGTGAGTTTCAGGCCGCCAACCCGGCTGAGGGCATTGCGCTGGTGAGCGTTGCACCGCGAGGGGATGGCGTGCGAGTGGCGATCACGGGGTCAGAGGCTCCCCCGACTGCGGCAATTAATGCAGCGGCGCAGAGCTTAGTTTTGTCTATCGCCACGGGCACAGCAACGGCAGTCTCTAACGAAGATGCCATTCAGGTGGTGGTGACGGCAACCCGTAGTGAGGAGGAGACGACCACGATTCCCCGGTCGGTCACGGTGATTACTCAAGAAGAGATTCAGCAGCAGACTTCTCTTAGTCGAGATTTGAACGATGTTTTGGGGTCATTAGTGCCGGGTCTCGCGCCGTCGTCGGATCGGGCCTTTACGGCGGCTTCTCTGCGGGGCCGGGATGCGGCTATCTTGATCGATGGAGTGCCCCAGAATGTCAATAGCCGCGACTTTGATCGCGAGCTGCGCACCCTCGACCCCAGCGTGATTGAGCGCATTGAAGTGGTGCGAGGGTCTAGCGCCATTTATGGGGGTGGAGCCACCGGCGGCATTATCAACATCATTACGCGGCAGCCTGATGAAGCTAGCTTTACAGCCACGTCTGAAGTCGGCGTCAATGCTGCCTTGGGGAGTTTGCAGAGTGAGAGTTTTGGCTATTTTGCCAGCCAAACCGTTTCGGCTAGGAATGAGCAGTTTGACATTCTGGCTTCGCTGTCACGGTCTGATACAGGGGCGCTGTTTGATGGCGAGGGCGATCGCGTTCCCACTGTTCAGGGCACCGATGAAAATGAAAATGTCGCGCTGCTCACCCGTCTGGGCTACAGCCCTGATGACAACCAGCGACTCCAGTTCTCCCTCAACTACTATCGCGAAAGCCGCAACAGCGACGTGATCTCTGACCCTAGCGTTGATGATGAACCGGGAGAGCCCAAGGCCCGCGCCCTCAGGGTCGGGCAGCTCAGCTTTCCGGACGGAGGTGGCCCCCAGGCCGACCGCAATTTGATCCTAAACCTCAGCTATCGCCACAACAATGTGCTGAACGGCAGCCTCGATAGCCAGCTCTACTACCGCGACAACGTGACCCGCAGCGATCCGCGCGATCGCCGCCCCCGCGCCTTTAGCATTTTCCAAGGGGAGCTAGACTCGCAAAATTGGGGCGGCCGCCTGGGCTTAAATACCCCCCTAGCCGACTCCCTGAGCCTGCTGTGGGGCGCAGACTACAACCACGAAACCACTGCCAATACCTTCAATCTGTTTGACCCCGATAGCTTTGACGCCAGTAATGGCCGGGTCAACCGCCTGATTGAACAGCGCCCGCTGGTGCCGCCCTATACCCTCAGCAGCCTGGGCCTATTCTCCCAGCTCCAGTGGCAGAGCACTGACTGGTTGCAGCTATCGGGCGGCGTACGCCACGAACGCATTGGCTTTTCGGTGGGGGACTATGCCACCTTTTTTGGCGACCCAATTACCGGGGGCGATCGCGACTTCAACGACACCGCTTTTAACGTGGGTGCGGTGGCCGATGTCACCCCCGACATTAGCCTGTTTGCCAACTTTCCCAGGGCTTTTCTGTGCCCGACTTTGGCGTAGTGCTGGGCTTTGCCGACCCAGGCTTCACAGTAAATTCAGACATTCAAGTCAACCAGCCCCAGAAAGTCAACGAATACGAGGTCGGCATTCGCGGCAACTGGAATACAGTGCAGGCCTCGATTTCGGGATTTTACAACACTTCTGATCTAGGCTCTAGCCTTGTGTTTGATGATGCCGCCGGCCTCGACGACACCGGCATCTACGCTCTTGTCCGGGCACCAGAGCGGGTCTACGGCCTAGAGGCCACCCTAGATGTGCAGCCCAGCCCCACCTGGCAACTAGGCACTACCCTTAGCCTGATTGGCGGCGAAGCAGATTTGGAGGACACTGGCCAATTTACCGCCATCAGCAGTGCCCGCATTCAACCCCTCAAGCTCACCGCCTATGTAGAAAATGAAACCCAGCCTGGCTGGCGCAACCGCCTGCAACTGCTGTACGTGGGCAGCCGCAGCGCCGCCTTCGATGCCGAGGTTGACCCCAGCCCGATTAACAGCTACGTCGTGGTGGATTTGATCAGCGGCGTTGATGTCGGCCCGGGCACCTTAGATATTGGGATAAACAACCTCTTTGACACCCTCTATTTCCCAGCCTATGCCCAACGCACTGCCGGGTTTTCTAACACTTTCAACAGTGCTGGCTCTGGGCGACGGGTATCGGTGGGGTATCGGGTGACGTTTTAGAAGGCGAGTTTTGAATGTTGAGTTTTGAATTGAGTCGCTATCTTGAGCACTCAGAACTAAAAACTAAAAACCCACTCTCCCAAATAACTTATGACCCTCAAAACCTGGCTACTCCATGGACTGCTCGCGGGACTGGTGGCGATCGGTGCGATCGCATGTTATCCCTCCCCCGTAGTCAATTCTGCGCCCTCTGACTGTCGCATGGTATCGCATCCGCTGGGGGAAACCTGTGTGCCGGTGCAGTCCAGCCGGGTGGTTGCGCTAGATGGTACCGCTGCGGGCAATCTGCTGTCGTTGGGGGTGACGCCCGCTGGGGTAGCCAGCAATCTGCTACCTCAGATGGCCGAGCGACTGCCGGGAGTACCCCGACTCGGGCAGAGTGATCAGATCAATTTAGAGGCCCTGGCCGTTCTACAGCCCGATTTGATTATCGGGGCCTCTTGGGATGTGGAAGGCATCTATGACAAACTGTCGGCGATCGCCCCCACTGTTGCCTTTGATATGCAGACCACCGCCGACTGGCAGCGCCCGTTTCGCTTCCATGGTCAGGTGCTGGGCCTGGAGGCCCAGGCGGAGGCGGTGCTAGAGCAGTACCAACGGCGCGTAGAGGCGCTGAGCGCACAGGTGAGCGCATCGCCCATGCAGGTCTCTCTGGTGCGGGTCCTGGACCAGTCGGGCCAGATCAGTTTATATCTGAAGAACTCCTTCGGTGGTTCTATTTTGGCCGATCTAGGATTTGCCCGACCCCTATCTCAGAATGAAGGTACTCCAGATCAGCCGCCGTTTTCAAAGCTGGTTAGCCAAGAGGCCCTGCCCCAGGCCGATGGAGACGTGATTTTGCTCTTCACCTTTGGCGCGACCCCAGAAATTGCCGCCGCCGCCGAGGCCGAGTTAGATCGCCTGAAAACCGACCCCCTTTGGCAGTCACTCAAGGCCGTGCAACAGAACCAGGTGTATCCGGTGGGCCACTACTGGGGGGCGGGCAATAGTCCCTTGGCAGCAGACTGGGTGCTAGACGACGTAGAGCAGTATTTGCTGCAGGCTTCCAGCTAGGCACAAAACTCCTAGTACTGCTCGCTTCATTAGCACGCTGCTGGGGGGCAGCACTGTTGGCTTCCTGATGATCGAGAGCGAAAAAAAGTGTGGGAAATCCGGCATGGTTCAACCCAGGTTCCGCCAGGGTGACACTCTGAGTCAGGGATAGATCCTTCAGAAGTCTATTTGGCCGGACTTTGAGGTTTTAAATTAAAAGT
>JBBSLR010000249.1:0-5302 GCA_038255045.1 Phormidesmidales cyanobacterium | reverse complement strand
TTGATTTAAAGTTTTGATTTAAAGGTTGGATCTATGGAAATGAAAATAGTGCAAACTCTGCCTAGAAACTGATTTTGCCCGAGGGCCTAGCCCTCAAAACTTTGTCAGTAATTTCTGACATGATTAACACTGCATAAAGAATATATTAGCTCACTTGCCACTGCCGTTACAGAGACTACGGTTGCGTAAATCCATACAGTAGCGTTGCACAGCTAAGGTCTCGCGATTCTGAACCTTTTGGCCGCAGGCTGCATGGCGATCGGCTGCTTTACAGCGGTGTTCGCAGAGGCGCAATCTTAGGACAATTCTGGCAACGAAAATACCCAAGAATTTTGCTGCCTCCTAAGGACGCAGGCTCTGCGCCCCTACCTGGTGGTATTTTTTTTCCTGGAGATCTCCTAGCGGATTTCTCGGGCAGCATTGTACGTTTTCTCGTTGGCTGCTACCGACTTGTGCAGGTCAACTACCGGGCGAGGGTAATCAACCCCCAGGGTGACCCCAAACCGCTTTTGCTCCCCTGGCTGAAGCTGCCAGGGGGCATGCACTTTAGCGGCGGGCAGATCTTTTAGCTCCGGTAGCCATTGCTTCACGTAGCGGCCATCGGGGTCATAGTCCTTTGACTGCTTGGGAATGTTGAAGTAGCGAAAGCCCCGGGCGTCGTTGCCCACCCCGGCGGTGTAGTTCCAGTTGCCGTAGTTGCTGCACGGGTCGTAGTCGACCAGCAGCGACTCAAACCACTCGGCCCCCATGCGCCAGTCGATCCCCAGGTTTTTGGTCAAAAAGCTGGCCACATTTTGCCGCCCCCGGTTTGACATAAACCCAGAGCAGGCCAGCTCGCGCATATTCGCATCCACCAGTGGAAATCCCGTCCGCCCCTCGCGCCAGGCGTCGAAGCGCGCCCAGTCTTGCTGCCAGTCGATCAGCAGCCCCCGCAGCCCAGAGGGATAAAACACTTTGTTGCCGTGCTTGGCGCAGATCAAGCGAAAGTAGTCGCGCCACAGCAGCTCAAACACCAGCCAGTAGGTCGAGTCATTGCGGATGCGATCGACCTCGTAGGCCTGCACCGTCTCGTACACCCGCCGGGGCGAGAGGCAGCCCAGCGCCAGCCAGGCCGACAGTTTAGAAGAATAGTCGGCCCCCACCATGCCGTTGCGGGTTTGCTTGTAGGTTTTGAGGCAGTCGGCCTCCCAGACGTAGTGGTTGAGTCGGGCTAGGCCAGCGGTTTCGCCTCCCTCAAAGGTGAGCACCGCGCGGCTGTCTCTAGCCGGTGCCTCCAGGCCAAAATCTGCCAGGCTGGGCAGGGGACCGGCTGCCACCGGGGACAGAGGCGGCATTTTTGTCGGCCTAGGCAGAGCCACATCCACCGTGCTGTGCTGCTCGACCTGTTTGCGAAACTGGGTAAACACCTCCGGCAGGCGGTTAAAGCCAAAGGGCAGGTTGTCAGGATGGTAGAGGGTGGCCCCCCAGTAGACTGCGGTGGTGCAGCCCAGGGCACCGAGTTTTGCTTCTACGGCTTGCTCCACCCGCAATTCTTCGGCGGTGGCTTCTTCATGCCAGTAGACGGTTTTGATCTGGTGGGCCCTGACCAGCTCTGGAATAATGGCTTCTGGCTGGCCCACTCGCACAACTAGGTCACTGCCCAAAGCGCGCAGAGACTGGCGCAGATCGGCCACGCTCTCTAGCAAAAACTGCGCCCGGTAGGCTCCGGTTTTGGCAAAGCCAAAGGCTGTCTGACCAAACTGGCGCGGGTCAAAACAGTAGAGCGGCAGAATTGGCTGCCCGGCCCGCAATGCCTCATCGAGGGGCTGGTGGTCGTGGAGTCGGAGGTCGGTGCGAAACCAGACGAGGGTGGGCATTGGGGGGAGGGGTGAAGGGGTGATTAGAAGTGTGCGGGGATGGGGGGATGGGGCGGTAGGGGCAGACCTATGTGTCTACCCATGGGTTAATGCTGGGGAAAAATCGGCAGCAGCATGGGTTAGTTCCGCCAGGGCACCATCCAACGGTTATCCGCTGGGCGGAGGATTCATTTATTAAGTATTCTAAAGAACTATCTATCCCCGCGCAGGAGAAACCACCGATGGCGATTAAAGTAGGCGACACCGCCCCAGATTTTACGCTGCCTAACCAGGCGGGTGAGCCGGTGAGCCTGAGCAGCTTTCAGGGTCAGAAGGCCGTGGTACTGTACTTCTACCCCAAAGATGACACCCCTGGCTGCACGGTGGAGTCGTGCTCTTTTCGCGACAGCTACGAAGACTTTCTGGCGGCGGGGGCTGAGGTGCTTGGCATTAGCAGCGACTCGCCCGACTCGCACCGGGCCTTTGCCAGTAAGCACAATCTGCCCTTTACCCTGGTCAGCGATATGGGGTCGGTGGTGCGCAAAGCCTACGGTGTGCCTGCTACCCTGGGGCTGCTGCCGGGCCGAGTCACCTACGTGATCGATAAAGCGGGCACCGTGCGGCATATTTTTAATTCTCAGTTCAACCCCAAGGGCCATGTGGCCGAAGCCCTGGGCATGCTCAAAGATTTACCAGCCGCCTGACATAGAAATGTAGCTACCGTCTGATATGGATATGGAAATCAAGCCCGAACACTACGAGTTGACGATCGCCCTGTCGGCCCTAGAGGGGGCACTGGGGGGGCTGTGGTACCCAAGCGAGTCTGACGCGCTGGTATCGCTGGTGATCTACGCTGACCCCCTGCCCAATACCGAGGCCCTGGCCCAAAAGCTGGGGGCAGGGGATGACAGTCTGCAAATTCAGCCCGCCGAGGACTTTTTTCGGCCTGTGCTCAACAATCCCTACTGGGCCAGCGAACAGGGGGGGCACCTGGCCCAAAAATATGCCAACCTGCGCGACGTGCTAGAAACCCACCTCGAAGACCTCCACAGCATTCGGGTAGGTAGGGTGAATGTCACCCTGTATCTGCTGGGGCGGCATTCTAGCGGCTGCTACTTGGGGGTTTGTACCCATGTGGTGGAGACGTGATCAAGTGGATGGGTGGGTGAGTAGATTGCCCAAGGCCAAAATTTATTATCCAAAATCTTGAGCGGCCGTCGTAGCTACTCTGCCCAGATGACGGTAGCCTATCGGTAGCAACCGAGGCACAACAATCCATGGCTTTTCAAACCCCGGACTGGGTGAAGCACGCGGTCTTCTACCAGATCTTTCCCGACCGGTTTGCCCGTACCCATCGGCACCTAGATAACCCAGCAATGGCCGTGACCCTAGAACCCTGGGAGACGCCGCCAACTCCCTTTGGCTACAAGGGCGGTGACCTGTGGGGGATAGCCGAAAAGCTTGACTACTTAGTCGATTTGGGCGTGACGGCGATTTACATGACGCCGATTTTTCAGGCCGCCTGCAACCATCGCTACCACACCCACGACTACTACCAGGTCGATCCACTGTTGGGGGGCAATAAAGCTTTTCTCGACCTGCTGGAGGCGGCCCACGCCAAGGACATCAAAGTGGTGTTAGATGGGGTCTTTAACCACTGTGGCCGGGGCCTCTTCTTCTTTAACGACATTCTTGAAAACGGCCCCAACTCTCCCTGGCTAGATTGGTTTGAGGTGGAGGGGTGGCCGCTGTCGGCCTACGACGGGGCGCTGCCGGCCAACTACCGCAGCTGGGTTGACAACCGCGCCCTACCGGCCTTCAAGCACGACCACCCGGCGGTGCGCGAGTACCTGATGCGGGTGGGTGAGTACTGGGTGCGCCAGGGCATTGATGGCTGGCGGCTCGATGTGCCCTACGAGGTCAAAACCGAGGGCTTTTGGCAGGAGTTTCGCGATCGCATCAAAGCCATTAACCCCGAGGCCTACATCGTCGGCGAAGTCTGGACCGACGCCACCCACTGGCTCGACGGCACCCAGTTTGATGGGGTGATGAACTACCTGTTTACCGCCCCCACCATTGCCTTTGCGGGGGGCGATCGCGTGCGCAGAGATCAAGTCGAAATTCCGCCCTACTACCCCTACCCGGTGCTTGATGCGGCGGGCTACGCCGATAAAATTCAGCACCTGCTCCAGCTCTACCCCTGGGAGATTGCGCTCACCCAACTCAACCTGCTCTCTAGCCACGACGTAGCCCGCCTCTACTCGGTGGTGGGTGAAGACGAGGCCAGCGTGGTGCTAGCCACCCTGCTGCTGTTTACCTTTCCTGGGGCACCTAGCATCTATTACGGCGACGAGGTGGGTCTGCCGGGCGAGCTAGATCCCGACTGCCGCCGCACCTTCCCGCCCGAGTCAGCGTGGCACCAAGATTTGCTCAAAATTCACCGCGATTTGATTGCCCTGCGTCACCGCTACCCGGCCCTGCGCACCGGCACCTACGAGGTGCTGCACGCCGAGGGCGATGTCTATATATTCAGGCGACTCCTCGGGCCCGCCCAGGTGGTGGTGGCCCTCAACGTTGGAAGGGAACCCGTCGCCCTGGGGGCCTTGGTTCTAGGGGCCGAGGTGGTGGCTGCGGAGGCCCCTCTTAGTCCGGTGTTTACCTACCGGGGGGCCACCTGGGATGGCGAGAAACTGCACTTGCCCAGCCGGGCTGCGATCGCCCTGGCGGCGTAAAACCTTGGGACAGTTACTGATTGATACCGATCAGGGTGGCCTCCCCTGGGTTGGCTAGGGCACAGGGATGAGGGTCTATGTGTTTATGCCATGTGTTTACGCCATGTGTCCATTGTTACCGTTGGTGACGGGGGCAAAATACCTTACACAATCTTCCCCTTGCTTCTCAGTTGCTTGTGCTAGATTGGGCGTAATTTGCTGCTAGAACCAATATCACATGACACTTGCAAAGCGCGGACTGATTCTCGGTGCAACCGCCCTGGCCGTGGCTGCGGTTACCATAACCGGCGCCGGGATTCACCTGTCCCAGAGCAAAGCCTTTTTTCAAGAGAGCCCGAAAGAGCTCATCGATCAGGTCTGGCAGCTCATCAACCGAAACTTTGTTGACGCCACCTTTAACCAGACCGATTGGGAAGCGGTGCGCACCGAATACCTAGGCCGCGACTACAGCAGCCAAGAAGAGGCCTACGGGGCCGTGCGCGAAATGCTGGAGACTTTGGAGGATCCCTACACCCGCTTCATGGATCCTGAAGAGTTTCGCAGTATGCAGATTGATACCTCCGGCGAGCTAACCGGGGTAGGCATTCAAATTTCCCAAGATGAAGAAACCAAAGAGATTGTGGTGGTCGCCCCGATCGAAGACACCCCCGCCTTTGACGCTGGCATTCGCCCCCAGGACGTGATCTTGGCCATCGATGGCGAATCGACCGCCGAGATGGAACTCAACGATGCGGT
>JBBSLR010000248.1:0-5302 GCA_038255045.1 Phormidesmidales cyanobacterium | reverse complement strand
GACTGAATGTTGACCGCAATTTGCCAGGCATAGTCGTCTACGGTGTGGCCAAACTGCTGGATATCGGTCTCGAAGGACGAGTTGGCCCGCAGCCAGGCCAAGCGCTGGGCCTGAGTTGTACCAATGGTAGGCGGATTGCTGGTGGGATAGGTGAAGGCAAAGGTGTAAGTAAACGTGCGGCTGCGGGTCTCTTGGGTAACGCCCGCGACCCGACCCCGCAGGGCCGCATCCCAGTCGAGGGCAACGCCGGGGTTGTTAAGGGTAAACTGCTGCACCAGGGTGGCGCGAGTGGGTTGCTGACCCACGGCACCGGGCCAGCCGGCCAGCCAAAACTCCACCGGGAATTCCTCGACTTCGGTGATGTTGGTTTGGGTGCCGGTCCACCGGGAGGAGTAGGCCTGTAGGTGGCGCGGGGCACGCACCACCGGATGCTGCAAATCGGTACCGCCAAAGGCGGTGCTGAGCAGGGTGAGCATGGCCTGGCTCTGGCCCAGGGCACAGCCCCGAATCCGCAGGGTGGTGCGCACATCGACGCGGGCATCGGTGAGGGGGGCAAAATTACCAGCGGCGATCGCCTGTTGCAAGAGCTGCCGCGTAATGTTTTCGCCCCCAGCGGCCACGGGAATGCTCATGCCCCCCTCTTCATTGGCGTGAACCACGATATTGATTTCGCCCCAGGGGCTGGTTGGGGCCTGGTTGGACAGGTAATCCCGCACTTCGACCAGGGTGTGCAGGTTGGCAATTAGCGGGCCCGCCGGGTTCACGGTGAAGAAGCCCCGGGCCGAGTTGTAGAACTGGTTGGCGGCATCCTCTGGCTCTTCGCCCAGGATGAAGGTAATGGCGGTGCGGGGGCCAGTCGGGGCTTCGGCTAGGGCTTTTTGCTGGGTGACGAACTCCAGCAGGCGCTCCAGGTAGGCCTGGACCGCCGCACTCGTGACGGGGTTGTTGAGAAAAGCGGTGACATCTTCGGGGGTGAGGCGTTCGAGCTGGCGGCGGTAGTAGAGCTGCTCCAGATGGCCGGGTTGCAGGGCGCGATCGCGGAACTGCCGCTCTAGCTCGCGTTCCTCGGCGGTCATGATCTTCAGGTACTGCCCAGCCTTGGTGGTGATGTCGCCCTGGATGGAGTTGCGGTCCCGCTGCCAGCGCAGCTCAAACCCCTGAATAGTGTAGAGAGGCCGATCTACCGGGTCGCCCTCGCGGATTTCGTAGAACACGCTGTAGGTGACGTCGTTGCCGTCGGCGCTGAGACTTTCTTCTGCTACCCACAGCAGGCGGCCATGGCCCACATAAAACCCCACGTGGGGACGTTTGGCGACAACGCCAGCACTGTCGGGGGTGTCCCGAACGCCCACCGCGCCGACAATTACGCCGGTTTGAATGTTGATCAGGTTAACGGCGGGCACGGTTAGGTCGCGCTCGGCCTCGGTCAGGGCGGTGCAGGCGGCGGCTCCTTCCCGGTAGGGGCGGCTGTCATCGCCTAGGCGCACCCGCTGCACGTAAAGGTGGGGCTGGCCAGCCAGGGCCACGGTGTCGCCCCACTGGTGGTCTTGACAGACGCTGAAGGCGGGGGGACAGGAGAATTTTTGCCGCCAGTCGCCCCGCCAGTGGCCCCGAAAGGGGTCGAAGGCATCGGTGCGGCCCACGGCCTTGGTTTCGGCCAGCCGGTCAGGCTGCCCGTGGGAGCGCAGGTGATTTTTGATTTCCTCCATGTCAAAGGGGCGGGCGGTCACGGTTCCCCCCACGGCGGGAATGTCAGCCGGGGGGATGGCGGGGAGGGCGTCGGCCAGGGCACGGGCGTCGGTAAACAGGCGAGCGTAGCGATCCCATACGGGCTGCTGGGCGGGGTCGGTGGGGCGGGTGGGCTGGGCGGCGATCGCCAGTTCCGCCTGGAGCTGATCTAGACCCGCCTCTACATCGGTCTGGGGCTGGGTCTCTACCCGCAAACCAATGGATTGGCGGATTTCTTCGTCCACTACCACATCCAAAAACACGTCGGGTGCGGTGCCGCCGGAGGCGCGGGTGCCGTAGAGGGCCAGCAGCAGCTGACTATCGCCAGTAAAGGTGCGGCGATCGGGGCCATCGGGGCCGTTAAAGCGCACCTGGCCGCCGCTGCTGGGGGTTTGCGATCGCAGTACCAGCTCCACCGCCCGGTTTCCTGTATCGGGGTTCCAGTCGATGCTCAGCCACAGGTGCGACAGCCGATTTAGGGGCACCGGCCCGCTGTGGTTGACCAGAACGGTAATGTTCCAGCGATCGCGGCAGATGGTACCGCGCACAATTTCCTTACCGATAGTGGTACAGGTCATGACAGTTGCACCTCCACGGTGAGCGAGAGTTCGTGGCCAAATTCTGTCGGTGGGGCCACCCGATGGAGCGCCGCTAGGTAGAGCTTTTGCAGCATCACCTCACGACTGTCGGTGGGCAGCGGCAAGTCGCTGTAGCGATAGAATTGAGGCTGGTAGAGAATTTGAAACTCAACGCTGCCCGTCGCCGGGGCACTGGCCGGGGCTTGGTAGGTAAAGCGCACCTCTCCCTGGGCATCGGTGGCCCGCTCGGCCTGGTGCAGCAGGGTGTCGAGGCGGCGGCCCTGGCGCGCGGGCGATGCTGGCGTAGTGGGGGCGATGCTACCGCCGCCAGCGATCGCAAACAGCAGGTTGTAGCTCGCCAGGGGGTTATCGGTGGCGTCTTGCACATCGACGACAAAACTGGTGCTAGCCCCCGCAGTCAGGGCTAGGGGCGAGGTGACATTGGCCCCAGGGCTGCCCCCGGTCAGCCGCCGCAGCCGCAGCCGGGGCATGAGTTGGTTGTTGAGTTCATAGATTTGCTGAAGGGCGGCCACCACGTCGGGCTGGCTGCTGCGAGCCTGGGCCAAAATCTGGCGAAACAGATGGGCATTGGCGGTGTCGGCCCAGTTGGCATCGTCGTCGGGAAACTGGCGGAAGGGTAGCCGCAGCAGATCGACCAGGCGCTGGCTTTGGGCCGCCCTCAGGTGGCTGTTGTAGGCCCACCAGTAGCTGGGCGAATCGGCGAATCCCAGGCCGGGGTTGGCCACGAGGTGGTGAATTTGCCACAGAGTATTGGCGAAATAGCCCTCGGCTTCGAGCCCCCGGTTGCGCTGATCGTAGAGGGAAATAGCAGTATTGCTGCCCCGGCGGCGTAGGGTTGACAGATTGGAAGTCGGAAACCCGCGCAGGCGATCGCGCCCCGAAAATTCGCTGCCCCAAAACAGCTGAATGTATTCGCCGTAGCCTTCGACCATGGCGATCACCTGGTCAAACAGCAGGTTGGCAAAATGCTCACCTCCCCCGTAGCGAGATTTGACCTCCTCGACGTGACGGCGCAGCGGCGTATAGTCAAACACCCAGTGGCCCATTTCGTGGGCAATGGTGGAGTCATCCCAAGCGTCGTGGCCGCGCCCCCCATCGTCAGCCCCCATCGACAACACATTGGTAAACCAGCGGTGAAAGCTGCCCTGCACCGCCAGCACATCGACGCCAAGAAAGTCGGGCTGTTGGTCGCTGCCCCAGCGCTGGTCGGGGCCGTCGGCCCGGGTGATGTGCACCAGCCAGCGCTGCGTCTCCTGCATCACCCGCACGGCGTTGATTGCCATGGCCTTGAGCGGGGTCTCATCGGTAAAACAGCTGGTTTGGCGGTAGGTGTCGCCAGTGTATTCGTCTTGGGTGGGGCTTTTCCAGCGATCGGCATTGCCAAAGCGGCTGGTGTCGCGGCCAGCGGCGACCCGCAGTTTGATCCCAGGCTGCTGGCGCTGGTCAGACCGACTTTGCGATCGCAGATACAGATCGGGGGAGCCCTCAAACAACCCCAGGCCCAGGTCAAACAGGTTGGCGCTCAGGGGCGTGCTGCTGCGCAGGAGCCGCACTCGGTTTTGGCCCGTATCGGCAATTATCAGCAGCCCATTGCCATCGGCTACCGCCCGGCTGGGGGCTGCCAGCAGCAGTTGCTGAGCCAGCTCGGGGTAGTAAATGTTGGGGTCAACGACGACTGCCAGGGTGCCGTTGGCGCTGAAGGTCTGATTATTTTCTACAAACACCCAGTCGTCTGGGGCCAGCACAATGGGGGTACTTGACGTACCGGTGCTATCGACCACCGCTAGGGTGCCGCCTGTGGTCACCCGCCAGGCGGCCAGGCCTAAAAATTCTTCAGCGGGGCGAGCCGCCAGCCCGCCGCCAAACTGTGCTGTACCACTGGCGTTGGCGGTGTGCAGGCGGTAAAAACCCTGGGGTAAAAAACGCTGTAAATCCCAGTGGGCATCGAGGTGGGCGGTGGTGGTAGTGCCCGACTCTTGCAGGGTGAGGGAGACAACGCGGTTGCCTGTGCGATCGCTCACCAGCAGCCGATCGTCAGGGGTAATCGACAGCCCCGACGGCGTCGGCAGCTTGAGGGCTGGGTCGGTGAGAGCAATGGGGCGATCGAAAGCATCCTCGGCACTAAACCGCATAATTTGGCGATTGCCCGTATCCAGCACGTAGAGCCGACCTTGACTATCGAAGGCCACATCGGCTGGGTCGGCCAGGGCGCTGCCGCCGGTCGGCAGAGGCGTAGGGGTGCCGTCCGCCCCAATCCGTATCACCTGCTGGCTTCCAGCATTCGCCACATAGATGGCTGGCCCGGCTACCCGCTGGCCGAAGGCGATGCCCCTGGGGTTATTTAATCCTGGGGTCGTGGCCGCCGCCGCCTCGCCAGTAGGCCCAAACTGGCTGATCTGGTTCGCTCCCGACTCAGCCACAAACACCTCGCCCGTTGGGCTGGTGGCCAGGCCCACAGGGGCGCTTAGCCCGCTCAATATCCGCATCGGCTGCCAGGTGCCCGCCGTCAGCCGGTAGCCCACCACTCGCTGGTTACCCGTGTCGCTGACCCAAATGCGGCCCTGGGCATCGAGATGCACGTAGCTGGGCAGGTGCAGGTGGGGCAGGTCGGTGCGCGGTAGCCAGGTGAGCTGATGGCGTGGCGGCGTGGTATTTGGCAAGGGCATACCGTCAGCCGCAAAGGGGGTGGCGCGCACCACTCGTTGGTTGCCGCCATCGGCTAGATAAATTTCGCAGCGATCATCAATGGCTATCCCCACGGGGTTGATCGGCTGGGCCGGAGCCTCTAGATAGGGAGCACTCCAGGTCGCGAGAAAATTGCCATTGGTAAGGCTGAGGCGCTGCACCCGACGGTTGTTGCCATCGGCGACGGCGACGGTGTTGTGCTTAACATCGACGGACAGGGCCACGGGGCCATCAAATTCAGTATTGGCGCTGCCAGCGGTGCCCCCCACCTGCCAGATTTGGGCAGCACT
>JBBSLR010000247.1:0-5324 GCA_038255045.1 Phormidesmidales cyanobacterium | reverse complement strand
TTGGTGTGTTGAAATCTGAACCATGAAGTAAGCTTATCGGCAGATATAGTCAAAATCGGCTGCGATCGCCCTGGGGCGGTAGATTTGGCCTTGCTTCAGTAGGCCCAAAACAAACAGACAGTTTGAGGAGTTACTCCATGAAAAGCTTAGGGCGTTGGATGGGGCATGCGGCATGGGCCTCGGCGCTGGCGGTGACGGCCACCGTCACGGGCGCGGCGCTGGCTCCAGAGGCCGCCGAGGCCCAGGTGGCCTACGGCAGCTATGTGGGTGTTGGGGCCGGTGTTGGTGTCACCAACGATGCCGCCACGGGCCAGGGCAGCGGTGTGCAGGGGGTGATCTCCGGGCGCTATCGCCTGTTGCAGTACCCGGTGTCGCTGCGTGCCCAGGCGTTTATCTTTGGTGGTGAGTTTGCCTTTGTGCCCACCGTTTCCTACGACGTGCCCCTGAGCTGGAACACTGATGTCTATGTGGGGGCAGGCGCTTCCTTTGTGGGGGGCGGCAATAACACTTCCATCGTCGGCGACAAGACTTCCTTTGTGCTGCAACCGGGAATTGATTACCTGTTCCCCAACAGCAACCTGGTGGCCTTTGGCAACGCCATTTTTGCCTTCGATGCCTACCGCCAGGGGGGCAACATGGCCATCTCTGTCCAGGGCGGCGTCGGCATTCAGTTCTAACAACTGCGCCAATTCTCAAATAAAGTTTGAAAGCGCTCGCGAGCCTAGGTGTTGCACGGGCGCTTTTTGGTGGAGGGCTTCGGTATACGGTGTCCGGCAGAACCATGAACCGTGAACCGCATACCCAACACCTAAAACCCGATCCCCGATACCCAATCCCCCGTCCCCAACCAGGACAAATGTATTAAAATCGACGAAGCTTGAACAGAGGATTGCCCAATGGGGATGAGTCAGCCGCTGGGGTCAGTCATCCAGGGTTCGCTGAGCCAGGGGTTAGAGGTGCGCCTGCACCCCGATATCTCGGTGGAAGATATGCGGGTGGGCAAGTTTTTGGTGGTACAGGGGCGGCGATCGCAGTTTTTCTGCATGCTCACCGACGTGGCCCTGGGCACGGGCAGCAACCGCATTTTGGCCCACCCGCCGGAGCCGTCGAACCTGTTTTTGCAGGAAGTCTTGGCGGGCACGGGCACCTACGGCACGATCAACCTGACGCCGATGCTGATGTTTACCCAAAACGACGGGGTGGAGAGCGATGGGGTCGGGGGTAGGGAGAAGGCCAAAAAGAAGGGGGCCGACAGCAGCTACGGGTCGATGGAGGTGCAGAGCAATGCGGATGTAGAACTGCTGCCGGTGAAGACGATTCCGGCCCACTTTAGCCAGGTCTATGACGCCAGCGATCGCGACTTTCGCATCATCTTCGGCTGGGAAGACGACCCCCATCGGCGCAATTTTGCCATCGGCCAGCCCATCGACATGGAGGTGCCGGTGTGTTTAGACCTGGATCGCTTCGTGGAGCGCAGCAACGGCATTTTTGGCAAATCGGGCACGGGCAAGTCGTTTCTCACCCGGCTGCTGCTGGCGGGGGTGATCCAGCGCCAGGCGGCGGTGAATCTGATCTTCGATATGCACTCTGAGTACGGCTGGGAGGCGGTCAGCGAGGGCAAGCAGTTCAGCACCGTCAAGGGGCTGCGGCAGCTGTTCCCTGGCCAGGTGCAGATGTTTACCCTCGACCCCGAGGCCACCCAGCGGCGCGGGGTGCGCGATGCCCAAGAGCTGTACATCAGCTTTGACCAGATCGATGTCGAAGACCTCAACCTGGTGCGGGGCGAGCTAAACCTGTCCGAGGCCAGCCTAGAGAACGCGATCATTCTGCGCAACGAGTTTGGCAAGGCTTGGATCAACCGCCTGCTGACCATGACCAACGAGGAGATCCAGGAATTCTGCGAAACCAAGATGGGCAGCAAGTCGTCGATCATGGCGCTGCAGCGCAAGCTCACCCGTCTGGCCGACATTAAATATATGAAGGCGGCCAGCGGCACCAACTACATTACCCAGATTCTTGCCGCCATTGACGAGGGCAAGCATGTGGTGGTGGAGTTTGGTTCCCAGTCAAACATGCTGGCCTACATGCTGGCCACCAACGTGATTGCCCGCCGCATTCACGCCAGCTACGTCAAAAAGGCCGACCGCTTCTTGCAGACTAAAAACGTGGTCGATCGCCCTCGCCAGCTGATGATCACCATCGAAGAGGCCCACCGCTTTCTCGACCCGGCCACGGCGCGGCAGACCATCTTTGGCACCATCGCCCGCGAGATGCGCAAGTATTTCGTCACCCTGCTGGTGGTCGACCAGCGGCCCTCGGGCATCGACAACGAGGTGATGTCGCAGATCGGCACCCGCATCACCGCCCTGCTCAACGACGAGAAAGACATTGACGCGATTTTTACTGGGGTGTCGGGGGGGCAGAGTCTGCGATCGGTGCTCGCTAAGCTCGACTCTAAACAGCAGGCCCTGGTGCTGGGCCACGCGGTGCCCATGCCGGTGGTGGTGCGCACCCGCCCCTACGACAGCACCTTCTACGCCCAGGTGGGGGCCACCCCCTGGGAAGAACTGCCCGATGAGGTGGTGTTTAAAGCCTCAGAAATGGCCCGGGCCGATCTGGGTTTTTAGGAGATTTGTAGTTAAGACAATACCCCCAGTAGGGGCGCAGCGCCTGCGCTCTGCGGAGGAAGCAAAATTCTCAGGTTTTTCGCTGCCAGAATTGTTTGCAGCGCCCTGGGTCAAGGGGGCGACGCCCAGCAGGTGCTAAGCGGTCTAGCGTGATACTCTTTGAGCAAACCGTCAATGCATGGCACCGGTGCGACTTGCTTTAATTTTCTATTTATTTCGGAGAGAATTGTTAAGGTAGTGGCATCCAAGCTGTGGGGAATTGGCAACCCTCCAAAGTTCTTGGAATTCTACGTATTTTTGACTACAGCCGGGGCTGCTGTGCCATGGCTGATAATTAAACTGGGAAACAGGCATCTTCCCCTCTTTTGAGGCCAGGACAGACACTATGGCGAATCCACCGGGGCAAACCTCAGATCGCGCGGCTAAATCTGAAATTCTCAATTATTACCAATCGCATCGCCTATTTCGTGATCGCTACCGGGTGATTAAAAAGCTCGGCCAGGGCGGCTTTGGCGTTACCTATCTGGCCCAAAATGCGACCCTGCCGGGATCGCCCTACTGCGTGATTAAGCAGCTCTGCCCGAAGGCAGGCAGTGAGTCTTCCCTAGAGCGGGCTAAGGTGCGCTTTCGCCGCGAAGCTCGAGCGCTGGCTAACCTGGGCAGCCATTCTCAAATTCCGCAGCTGCTCGACTACTTCACCGCCGAGGGTGAGTTTTACCTGGTGCAAGACTACATCCACGGCGAAACCCTGGCCCAGGAGGTGCGCCGCAGCGGTCGCCTGACCGAGGCCCAGGTGAAGTACTTTTTGCGCGAGATCATTCCGGTGGTGCGGTTTGTGCACCGCAACCGGGTGGTGCACCGCGATATTAAGCCCCCAAATATCATTCGCAGCGAGCGCGATCGCCGCCTGGTGCTGATCGACTTTGGGGCCGTGCGCGAGTTTCTCTCGGACGTGGATGACGGCGGCGCGATGCAGGCCCCGGCCACCCAGTTTGTGGGTACCCCTGGCTTTGCCCCCCCTGAGCAGCTGGCCCTGCGCCCCTGCTACGCCAGCGACATCTACGCCCTGGGCATGACCAGCCTGTACCTGCTCACCGCCCGCACCCCCATTGAGTTTGAGCAAGACCCCCGCACCGGCGTAATTCGCTGGCAGCACACGGTCACCGTTGGCCCCCACCTGACCGCGGTGCTCGACAAAATGCTCATGCCCGATGCCCAAGACCGCTACACCACCATTGAGGAGCTAGAGCGCGCCCTAGAGCTAGAGCCTCACCTCGAGGTGTTGGCCAGCTGCATGAACACCCGCGATCGCCCGTTCATAGACGATCCCGGTGCCCAGACTAGCCTGTCCACCGAGAGCTACCTGACCCCGATTCAGCGCGAGGCCCAGGCGATTCGCAAGTGGCGCACAAAGCGATCATTTAGCCAGGGGCAGCCGGGGCGCTCGGCGGGGCCGGTGTCGCTGCCTTAGTGCCAATCATTTCCCCTGCTGACTATCCTTGAGCCAGGTTAAAATTCGCTGGTTAAAGTCGGCGTCGGTTTCGTCGTAGAGGCAGTGGCCTACGTCCGGTAGTATCTGGGTGGTGAGCAGGGGGCTGAGGTTGGCCAGGCTCTGGGCCTGGGCAACGGGCACCACGCGGTCTTGGTCGCCCCACAGCAGCAGGGTGGGCACCGTTAGCGTGGCCACCATGTCTTTGAGCGAGGGGCTAAAGCTGGGATCGGTGCGCGATCGCACCAGATAGCACAGAGTTCTGGCCGCACCGCGATCGCAGGGCGGCAGCGCAAATAGGGTCACCAGGTCGTCATCGACGCGATCAGCCACGGTGTAGATGCCCGCCAGGGCGCGGCGCAAAAAGCTGGGGCGACGGGCCAGGGTAAAGAGCGATCGCATCAGCACCGGGTTGGCCACCAGGCTCTCGACCCGCAGGGCCAGCGCTGCCACCCAGCCCGCCACCAAATCTTCGCGATCGGCCCCCAGGGGCAGGGTCAGCAGGGCCAGCTGCCGCACCCAGGCTGGGTGGTTGTGGGTCGCCGTCAGCGCCACCAGGGCACCCAGAGAATGGCCCACCAGCGCCACCGGCTGACCGATCACGGCCTGAATAAAATCGCTCACCTGGGCGGCCCACAGCTCAGCCCCGTAAATCGTCGCCGCCTTCTCGGCATCGCCAAAGCCCAGTAGGTCGATGGCATAAACCGGAGCCACCTGGCTGAGGGCGGGCAAATTATGCCGCCACTGGTTGAGATTGGCCCCAAACCCGTGGATCAACAGCAGCGGCGGCCCGGTCGCACCCCCTGGCCCCGGATGAAACCAGTAGCGCACCCGCCAGCCCCGCCAGTGCCAAAACCGCTGGTAGCCCGCCGCGCTCAGGGGAGAAGACAGGCTGCTGAGCAAAACTGGAGCTGGGCTGGTTGCAGGCGGCATAGGGTTAAGCCAATAGAGTGGGCCGATGGGGGCACTGGGTGATGCTCTGGAACTTGGAGAGTCTGAACGATCTCAATGGGTTGCCCAAACATCTTAAAGGCCGGGTTGCTGTATCAAGGGTGGTGGGTTCACCCCCTAACCCAGCAACCCGTTTGCGGGCGCGCTACTCGGTGGGGGTGATGCGGCGGGTCATGACGCTGATGTATTCGCCGCTGCGCCCGGTGGGGATGGGGTTGATCCAGGGGACCCTGTCGCAGTAGTGCAGCACCTCCATG
>JBBSLR010000246.1:0-5335 GCA_038255045.1 Phormidesmidales cyanobacterium | reverse complement strand
GTCAGAGCTTCTTGGCAATATCAATGGAATGCGGGTTTTGGTATAACCCATATCTAAAAATTCTGTTTATTCTGTCTTAGGAGTGCTGTTTAAGTAAGCGCTCTAGACCCTTACATCCTTTGGGATAGGAAGCAGGTTGCCTATGGATTGCAGCGCTATTCAGTTTCGGTATGCTGACCAGTTTTCTGAGGCTGACTTAGATCAGTTAATGAGCTTGTTTCAGGCGGCGGCTTTTTGGGCGAAAGATCGCACGCGAGCAGACATGGCGATCGCCGTAGCCCACAGCTACCCCCTTGTCACCGCCTGGGATGGCGCTAAACTCATTGGCTTTGCCCGCGCCACCTCTGACGGCGTGTTTCGCGCCACCATTTGGGATGTGGTGATCTCGCCCGACTACCAGGGCGGTGGCCTAGGCCGCAAACTGGTCGAAACCCTGGTCGCCCACCCCCACATGAGCCGGGTCGAGCGGGTTTATCTGATGACCACTCACCAGCAGGGCTTCTACGCCCGCATTGGCTTTGAAGAAAACCCCTCGACCACCATGGTGCTCTACAACAACGTCGAGATTGAGATGCTGCCCGCTCTAGGCCAGCCCGCTGAAGTCACGGCCCAAGCCACGGCCAAAATCACGGTTGGTTAAGAACTTAGCCCCGACCCCTAACCCTTGAGGGCGGTAAGGTACGCTAGCATTTTGTAGGCATGGCTCCCTGTAGAGCCGACGTTATAGGCCATTGTCAATGCACCAGACCCACGATTTACACGTTGTCGAGACTCGTCCCCTAGTTAGCCCGGCGCTGCTGCACCACGAGCTGCCAATGTCGCCCGAGGCGGCGACGTTGGTGGCCGAAGCGCGCGATCGCATTCGCCATATTCTCTACAACGAAGACCGCCGCCTGCTGGTGATTGTCGGCCCCTGCTCGGTGCACGACATCGACGCCGCCTACGAGTATGGCCAAAAGCTGGTCAACCTGCGCCATGAGCTGTCGGGCCAGCTTGAGATCGTCATGCGGGTCTACTTTGAGAAGCCCCGCACCAACGTGGGCTGGAAAGGCCTGATTAACGACCCCCATCTGGACGGCAGCTACGACATCAACACCGGCCTGCGTCTGGCCCGCAAGCTGCTGCTCGACCTAGCCCAGTTGGGTCTGCCCGCCGCCACCGAGCTGCTCGACCCGGTGACCCCCCAGTACATTGCTGATTTAATTGCCTGGACGGCGATCGGTGCCCGCACCACCGAGAGCCAAACCCACCGCGAAATGGCCTCGGGCCTCTCGATGCCCATCGGCTTTAAAAACAGCACCGACGGCAGCCTGCAAGCCGCCATGAATGCCATGGTGGCCGCCAGCCAGCCCCACCATTTTTTGGGCATCAACCACAGCGGCCTGGCCAGCATTGTCACCACCACCGGCAACCCCGACGGCCACCTGGTGCTGCGCGGCGGCAAGGGCGGCCCTAACTTTAGCGACGACCACGTGGCTCAGGCGGCCGCCGAGATGGCCAAGCTCAAGCTCAACTACCGGATGATGGTCGATTGCAGCCACGCCAACGCCAACAAAGACCACAACCGCCAGCTCAGCGTGCTCGAAGACATCGCGGCCCAGGTACGCGGCGGCTCTCGCAATCTTCTCGGCGTGATGATTGAGAGCCACATTAAGGCGGGCAATCAGTCGATACCCGATGACCTGCGGCAGCTCACCTACGGCCAGAGCATCACCGATGCCTGCGTCGATTTTGACACCACCGCCGCCATGCTGCGACAGCTGGCCAGCGCGGTAGAGCCGTCCCTGCAGGCCGCACCCCTGGGTTAAACCCTGCTTGATCGAGTCAGCCTCATCCTCTAATGGCCTCATCCTCCTAATTGACAGAGGGCTAATTGACAGAGGGTGTTAACACCCACTCGGCGGTACTCGGGTGCCCGCATTGATGCGGTTGAGGTTGCTGAGGTTGAGCAGGGTGCTGCTGTAGCGCACCATGTTACGGCTGACTTGGCGACCGCGACGCACCTGTAGATAGCCGCTGGGGCCAAAGGATTGAAAGGTTTCTCCGGCACTGAGCACGCTAGCGCCAGCTAAATTTTGCACCGAAATGCCCGATACCGTGTTGCCGCTGACTTGGCCCTGCACGCAGATGGCCTCTCCATCGACATAACCAAAGATGCCGGTGACGTTGTTGCCCTGCTTTCTGAGGGTAAAGGTGACGCCGCCGTCGGCTAACAGGGTCTGATCGGAGACAACAGCACCGCTGGGGGTGCCGTTCCAGTAGCGATAGTTGCCGTCTGGCAGGTTTTGAAGCCGACTTGGGGCAGTCATAGTGGGCTGTTGGGCGTTGCCTGACTGGCCGAGGAGCAGCGGTAAGCAGAGGGCAGTGAATACTGTCAAAAGCAGACGGCTATGGGTTGTAGCAAGCATGGTTTGGTAGATGGGAGAGGACTGGGGCCAACATCAAATTTTCACACCAGCAGCATACCTCACTATTTTTTACGTTGATAACAATAAAACGACTGTGGCCCAGTAGCCCCCACCTGGCGCCAAACATAGCTGAACCTTACCAGCAGCCTTTAAGCTATAAGATGCTATCGATTCGCTCCCTTTGATTTGCTATGAACCGGATTTTTCGTGCCCTCACCGCTCCGCTGCTGGCCTCTACCCTGCTGGCGGGTACGGCCCCCTTCCCTATCGGCAACGCCCGCGCCCAAGAGTCTGTCGCGCCGCGCCTGGCCCAACTGCCCCGCACCCCCGACCAGGTAGTCGAGTGTGAGCTGCTGATTGTTGGCGGTGGGCTGGCGGGCACCGCCGCGGCCTACGAGAGCCTGCTGATGGGCCATACCGTCTGCATGACCGAGCTGACTGACTGGGTCGGTGGGCAAATTTCTTCCCAGGGCACCACGGCGCTCGATGAGTCGCGGGAGCAGCGTCGTCGCCTGTTTTACTCGCGGGGCTATAAGGAGCTGCGCGATCGCGTCGAAGCCAAGTACGGCAAGCTCAACCCCGGCAACTGCTGGGTCAGCGCCACCTGCTTTCTCCCCGCCGATGCCAACGCCATTTTGATGGATATGCTGGCCGAGGCCCAGCGGCAGGGCGGCGGCGAGCTGAAGTGGTTTCCCAATACGGTGGTCAAAGACCTGAGCCTGAGCGCTGACGGCACCCAAATTGATACGGTGGTGGCCATTCGCCACAGTGCCGCACCGGGGGCAGACCCCCTCAACACCGCCTTTCTCTCCGAGATGATCGAAGACGCCTACACCTACGACGACTCAGCCCGGCTGTCGAAGGACATCATTCAGTTTGTGCCCGCCCCTCGTGAACTAAGGCAGGGCGAAAGTGCGGCCCCGGTTGACTGGTTTGTGGTGGAGGCCACCGAGACCGGCGAGCTGATCGTGCTGGCCGATGTGCCCTACGAGCTGGGCCTAGACCCCAAGTCGCCGCTCAACCCGTCGTCGCCCGTGACCGAGCGCGACCCCTACTGCACCCAGGGCTTTACCTACACCTTTGCTATGGAGCACACCGCTGAGCCGCAAACCTATGAGGTGCCCGAGTTTTACAGCACCTACCAGCCCTACTACAGCTGGGAAAAAGAGCGCGACTCGCTGAAAAATGCCCAGGACCACTTTGATTTTGTATTTACCTATCGCCGCCTGTGGAATGCCGATCCCCAGGTGGAGGGCAAGATCGCGGGGGTGCCGCGCCCCGGCGTTGGCGATATTTCAATGCAGAACTGGACCTGGGGCAACGACTACCGCCCCGGCACCGAACTCGACAACCTGATTCTCACTGAAGACCAGCTGGCGGCCAGCGGCCAGCTAGAACCCGGCGGCTGGCTGGGGGGCCTGCGCACCGACACCCTGCGCCAGGGCGAAGAAAATGCGATCGGCTTTTTCTACTGGCTGACCACCGGCACCACCGACTCGCAAATTGCTGATTCTTGGAAGGAGCCAGAACCCTTTAACCGCTACTTGCAGGGGCTAGACGCGCCCATGGGCACCGCCCACGGCCTGTCGAAATATCCCTACATTCGCGAGGCGCGGCGGATTATTGGCCGGCCCTCCTACGGCTACGAGCGCGGCTTTATGATCAGCGAGGTTGACTTTTCGTGGAATGACTTTGGCTCAGAGTTTTATCGAGAGAATCTAGATCAGAGCACCTACACCTCGATGCGGCGGTATCTGGCCGGGCTGGGCACATTGGATACCTTTAGGCCCGACGCCGACCCCAATGGGTTTCCGGTGCGGGAGCGATCGCGCATTTACCCCGACTCGGTGGGCATTGCCCAGTATGCGATCGACTTTCACCCCTGCATGCGCGACTACCCCGCCGAGGCCGCCGGCAACATTGAGCGCCCCGGCGTGCGCCAGGCCCACGGCCAGGCCTACCCGGCCCAGATCCCCCTGCGGGCGCTGATTCCCCAGCGGGTCGACAACATGCTGGTGGCCAGCAAGAGCATCGCCGCCAGCTACAGCGCCGCCGCCGCCTACCGGGTGCATTCCTTTGAGTGGTCGGTGGGGGCCGCCGCCGCCCACACCATCGACTTTTCGCTGCGCAACGGGGTGCTGCCCTCCGAACTGGTCGAAAACCCTGCCTCCCAAAGCCCCATGCTCGAGGCGCTGCGGGCTGAGTTAGAGGCCAGCGGCAACCCGGTCATGTTCCCCAACACGTCGATTTTTAACGAAGACTGGGGCAACTGGCGGCCCTGGTAGGTTAGGGAGTCGCCCCCAGCGCCAGCACCCCGTTCTGCCCACCAAAGCCAAAGCCCAGGCACAGCGCCACCCTAGCCTCAGCGGGGGTAGGCGCAGTCACCAGCTTTGGATAGATACTCTCGCCCCGATCGCCCACATTTGGCGGCAGCAGTCTGTGGCGCAGTGCCAGCAGGCAAACCGCCGCCCCGATCGCCCCCGAGGCCCCCAGGGTATGCCCGGTCGCCCCCTTGGTCGAACTCATCCACGGCAGACGGGAGAATCCCTCGGTCAATAGCCGCGCCTCGTGGGCATCGTTGAGCTGCGTCCCGGTGCCGTGGGCGTGGATATAGTCAATCTGCCCAGGCTCCAGACTGCTGTGGTAAAAGCAATTCTTCAGCGCTAGGCGGCTGCCCCCCAGCGCTGGGTCGGGGGCGGTGCGGTGGTAGGCATCGGCACTCAACCCGGCCCCGAGAATGCCGCCGTAGGGTTTTGGCCCCGATCTTGCTTTTAGAGATGCGGCTGACTCCAGCACCAGCACCGCTGCCCCCTCCCCCAGCACCAGCCCCTCTCGATGGGGGTCAAAGGGGTAGCAGCCGGTGGTGGCGAGGGCACCCAGTTGCTCAAAGCCCGCCAGGGTAAGGGGGGTAATGGGCGCTTCGGCGG
>JBBSLR010000245.1:0-5344 GCA_038255045.1 Phormidesmidales cyanobacterium | reverse complement strand
GTGGGGGCGTGGGATGGGGCGGTGGCGGTGGTGAGGGGGCGGGGGTGAGGGGGAGGGGGTGAGGGAGAGGAAAAAGGTGGGGGAGAGGGTGCGGTAGAGTACTTGGGTTCAATGGCATAACCGCTCTGTACTATGGCTACTCGCGACTACCTTTACGACCAGCTTCAGCGCCTGGATGGCCAGGGCTATGGGGCGTATAAGTCGCTCAAGGGGAAGTACGACTTTGGGGACTTTACCCTGCACATTGACCATGTGCAGGGTGACCCGTTTGCGGCTCCGAGTCGGGTGCGGGTGGTGGTGCCCCAGGCGGTGGCGGGGTTTCCTGAGAGTCTGTGGGAGCTGCCCTGTCGGGCGGTGGCCCTAGCCGACTACCTCATCCGCGAATTTTATCTGGCGACTCAGGCGGTGCAGCGCACCTCAGGCTCGGGCAAGAGCGGGCTAATTGGTATTGTGCGACCCAGTCAGGCGATGCTCAACCGCAGTGCGGCGCGGGTGACGGCAGACGCGGTTGAGCTGCGGTTCACTGTGGGCCTACCGGCTTTTGGGCGGCGGATTGCGGGGCGGCAGGGGGCGGAGCTGCTCTGTCGGGCGGTACCGGCTTTGGTGGAAAGTACTCTGTTTTATGGGGCGCTGGATGAGCTAGCCATTCAGCACCAGGTGGATAGGGCAGAGGACGCGGAGGCATTGCGATCGCAGCTCCCAACCCACAACCTCGTCGCCTTTGTGGCCAACGGCGCGATTTTGCCCCGGCGCAGCGGCGTGGATGAGCGTCCCCTAGCGGATCAGGCGGTTCCCTTTAAATCCCCAGATTCTTTGAAAGTGACGCTGACTTGCCCCCACGCTGGCGAGGTGACGGGCATGGGCATTCCCCAGGGCATTACCCTAATTGTGGGGGGTGGCTACCACGGCAAATCGACCCTGCTGCGGGCGATCAAGGCGGGGGTCTACAACCACATTCCCGGCGACGGGCGGCAGCAGGTGGTGACGAATCCGGCGGCGGCCAAGGTGCGGGCCGAGGATGGCCGCAGCATTGCGGGGGTGGATATTTCGCCCTTTATTGGCAGTCTGCCCCAGGGCAAATCGACCCAGCACTTCTCGACGCCCAACGCCAGCGGCAGCACCTCCCAGGCGGCCAACATTATCGAGGCAATTGAGGCCGGGGCCACGGCGCTGCTGGTGGATGAAGACACCTCGGCGACCAATTTCATGATTCGCGATCGCAGAATGCAGGCCCTAATTGCCAAAGACCGCGAGCCGATCACCCCCTTTATCGACAAGGTGAGGCAGCTCTACACCGACCACGGCATCTCGACGGTGTTGGTGATGGGGGGCAGCGGCGACTACTTCGACGTGGCCGATACCGTGATCGCCATGGATGAGTTTTGCCCCCAGGATGTGACCGTCCAGGCGCAGGCGATCGCAGCGGAGTACAAAACCGAGCGCGACCCTGAGGGCGGCCCCAGTTTTGGTCGCCTCACCCCCCGCATCATTCAGCCCAGTAGCATTGACCCCAGCAAAGGCAAGCACAGCGTTAAACTCAGGGCGCGGGATGTCGATCAGCTCCAAATCGGCACCGAGGCCATCGACCTGTCGGCGGTGGAGCAGCTGGTGGAGCAAGGCCAGGTACGGGCGATCGCCGAGGCGATCGTCTACGCCCAGCGCTACCGGATGATGGCGACCACGCCGCTGCCAGAGGCGATCGCCGCCGTGATGGCCGATGTAGAGCAGCACGGGCTAGACTGTCTCACCGACTGGCCCATGGGCGACTTGGTCAGCTTTCGCGGCCTAGAGCTGGCCGCCGCGATCAATCGGTTGAGAACTCTGCGGACAGAATGACATCCATCATGGCTGCTTCGAAGTAGCCCCTGGGGACATTACGCCTGGCGCATTGACAAGCCGATGCGCTTGAGCTTCACATCCACCTCCATCACCCGCACCGTTACCACCTGACCGACTTTCACAATCTCGTTGGGGTCGCTGACAAAGCGATCGGCCAGCTGCGAAATATGTACTAGCCCATCCTGGTGAACGCCCAGATCGACAAACGCGCCAAAGTTGGTGACGTTGGTGACGCTGCCCTCCAGGGTCATGCCCGGCTTCAGGTCGGTGATCTCGTCAATGCCCTCCTGAAAGCGGGCGTAGGTAAACTGCTCACGGGGGTCACGACCGGGCTTCTCTAGCTCGGTGAGACTGTCGCGCAGGGTGAGTTCCCCCGCCTCGGCGGTGGTGTATTTTTTGATGTCGAGCCGCTTGAGGCGGTCGGCGGCTTTGGAAATTTGCCCTGGGGGGAGGGAGAGATCGGCTGCGATCGCATCCACAATTCCGTAGCTCTCCGGGTGCACCGCCGTATTGTCCAGCGGATTTTTCCCATCGCGAATGCGCAGAAATCCTGCCGCCTGCTCAAAGGCCTTTGGCCCCAGTTTCGTCACCTTCAGCAGCTGTTTGCGCGACTGAAACGCCCCGTTAGCATCGCGAAACTCAACGATATTGTTGGCCACCGCCGGGGTCAGCCCCGACACGTAGGTGAGCAACTCGCGGGAGGCCATATTCAGATCCACCCCCACATAGTTGACGCAGCTCTCAATGGTTTCATCCAGCTTTTGCTTCAGCCGCTTTTGATCGACATCGTGCTGGTACTGGCCCACGCCGATGGACTTGGGGTCGATTTTCACCAGCTCCGCCAGGGGATCTTGCAGCCGCCGGGCAATGCTGATCGCCCCCCGTACAGTCAGATCCAGGTCGGGAAACTCCGCCGCTGCCACTTCGCTAGCGGAATAGATCGACGCCCCCGACTCATTCACCAGCACCTTCACCGGTGGATTCGTCAGCGTCCTCAAGACTTCCGCCACAAAGGCGTCGGTCTCGCGGCTGGCAGTGCCGTTGCCGATCGCAATCAGCTCAATCTGGTGCTTACGAATCATCCCCGCTAGCGTCTGGACAGCCTGCTGTCGCTGGTTTTGGGACTGATGGGGAAACACCGCCTGGTACTCCAAAAACTTGCCGGTGCCATCCACCGCCGCCACCTTGCAGCCGGTGCGAAAGCCGGGGTCAACCCCGAGGGTGGGCTTCATCCCCGCCGGGGGCGATAGCAGCAGGTTTTTGAGGTTGGCCTCAAAGTTTTGAATCGACACTTCGTCGGCCCATGCCTTTTTCTCAGCCATCACCTCGCTGGTTAGCGACGGTTTCATCAACCGACTGTAGGCATCCTGAACTACCCCCCGGTAGAACTGGCGAATGTCAGGCACGGGAGTTTTGACTACTCGTTTTTCTAAAGTTTGCAGAATGGGGTCTGTCTCAACCTCTAGCCCCACTTTGAGAATGCCTTCGCGATCGCCCCGCAAAATCGCCAGCAAATTGTGGGATGCGATCGCCCGCACCGGGGCCTGGTAGGCCCGGTACATCTCGTACTTAGTGCTGCCCTCAGGATGGCCTTTTTTGATGCTGGCAGTGACCTGGCCCTGCTTCAGCAGCTGATCTCGCACATACTGCCGCAGCGCTGCCCGCTCCGCCACCTGCTCCGCCAAAATATCCGCCGCCCCCTGAAGCGCTGTATCCGCCGACTCCACCCCCAATTCAGGATTCACAAACCCCTGGGCCTCCTGAAGCAGCACTGCTTTTTTCCCGGTTTGATTCAGCTCTTCAATGCGCTGAGCTAGCGGCTCTAGCCCCTTTTCTTTGGCCATGGTGGCGCGGGTGCGGCGCTTGGGGCGGTAGGGCAGGTAGAGATCTTCTAGCTCGGTCTTTTGCTGGCAGGCGAGAATCGCAGCTTTTAATGCTTCCGTGAGCTTGCCCTGAGATTGGATCTCACTCAGCACCGTCTGCCGCCGATCCTCCAGCTCCGTCAGGTACTGGTGCCGCTCGGCAATCTGTCGCAGCTGCACCTCATCCAGGTCGCCAGTGCGCTCTTTGCGGTAGCGGGCCACAAAGGGCACCGTCGCCCCCTCGGCAAACAATTCTAAAGTGGCCTCTACCTGGGCAGGGCGAATGTCTAGCTCGGCGGCGATGGTCTTGGCAAGGGTCGTCATAGGAGCGCGAAAAGTATTGTCTGGTCAGCGGCGGGCCATTCGGCCCAGCTTCACCATACTACTGAGGTCTAATCGCCATATTCCTGCACAAACCGGAGAAAGCCTTCTAGGGCTGCTTGGGTTTGTTCGCTAGGGGCAAGTTGATGCCGTGTTTGGAGAACGATTAGTAGCTGATGATCGCACCCAGTGACCTCAGCATGCGTTCTTCGGTGTCTGACAGACCGCTGGCCTCGCGGATATTGACCCCTTCGTAGGGACGATCAGGTCGCAGCGTCTGCTGGCAGAGGCCCGTATCGAGTTCCCAGACGCGAATTTCATCGTCTTGGCTAGCGGTGATCAGGTGAGTGCAGCTCGGGCAGACCGAGATCTGCCAAATTGCCTGGCTGTGGCCCCGGAGGGTGTGGCGGCGCTGGTGGGTGGCGACATCCCAGACTTCTACCTGGGCCTCGGTGCTGGTAATGGCGAGAACGTCGCCCGCCGGGTTTAGGGTTACACCCTGAAGCCACTGCTCGCTAGGGTGTCGCCACTGACCGAGCGGGTGAGTCTCATCCGGAGACACTCCGTAAACGCCGCCGTTGAGCGACCACCAGCGCACGGTGCCATCGTGGCCAGCACTGGCCAAAATGTCGATGCCCAGGGCCAGACTGTGCGCCTGGCCCTGGTGCCCCAGCAGGGTATGGGCACGACAGCGCTGGTCTCGTCGCCAGAGACTGACAACGCCATCGCGGCCCCCGGCCACAATCCAATTTCCGTCGGGGCTAAAGACCAGGGCACAGGGGCCATCGACAGGGCCTTCTAAATCCCCGACGGCCCTACCCGTGGCAGTGCTCCATACCGAAATGCCGTCGGCACTGCCGCTGGCTAACCACTGGCCATCGGGGCTAAAGCAGAGCAGGGCGGCGGGGCTGGTGGTCGCCCAGACCCACTGACTCTGCCCCGTAGCGGTAGACCACAGGCGCAGGGTTTGGTCATCGGCGCTGCTGGCCAACCACTGCCCATCGGGGCTGAGGGCCACCGCTCGCACCGAGCTACCGTGCCCCGCCAGGGTGCGAGGGCCAAGGGCGTAGGGGCTGCCCGCCGTCACCTGCCACAGCCGCAGATGGGTGTCGTCATGGCCAGTGAGAATGGTGCCGCTGGCGGCGCTAAAGGCGAGACAGCGCACCGGGTGCGCCTGGCTGAGAAAACTGCGCCAGCACTGGCCTCGCTTGGCGTGCCAGAGTTTGATCGTGTAGTCGCTGCCGGTGACAAAGTAGCGGCTGTCGGCGCTAAAGGCCAGGGTCCATACCGGAGCACCGGAGGAAGGTAGGGTGTGGCAGAGG
>JBBSLR010000244.1:0-5347 GCA_038255045.1 Phormidesmidales cyanobacterium | reverse complement strand
TTTAATATTTTAATCCTGGGGCCACAGCGATATTAGTTATGCAAACCTCGCGAGAGCAAAGGTTTCGTTCGGGCTACTCAGTTTTTGCCCTTGGCGCACTGTCGCTGACCATGATGGTTTTATTTCAAGCCTTTGGCCTAGAGTCAATTGCCAGCGCCAACAGTCGAGACGAGTTTCCGGGCCGCCGCCAAGGGGGCGGCACTCACTGGGTTAGCCCCATCGGCGTAGCAGAATAGCTCCAAGCGCCTTGCTCGCTTATTTCCCTGAGGTACGTCAGCAAATTCAAAGACTAGAGAAATACTAATTTGTGTGATGCAGTGGCGGCAGCTCCCCTCGGGAGCTGCCGCCACTGCATTCTCGGCTCAAGCTGGTTCTGGCTGCGACAACACCTGATAGAGCAGGAATTCTAGCCTGTGGCCACGACACCAAAGCTCGCTGTGGAAGTAGTAATTGGGAAGTAGTGACGGGGCTAGGTACGCTAGTTCATTGCTATTCTTTGGGCATGCTTAGCAGCAGCGCCTTACCCCTAGTTTACGCTCCAGGGGTAAGGCGCTGGGTGTGCTGCCTGAGACGTTCTCTATTGTCTAGTTTTTGTGGTCAAAGGCCAAACAAGCGTGAAAGCGGCTATCAAACCTATCCATCACCGACTACAGCGTCGGGTATTACCTCGGGTCTTCCACTGGTGGGGCATTGCTCCCCTCAACACCGGCAGCAAGATCGTGCTGTTAGCCAGTCTTGTAGCCAGCACCCTGGTAACCGGGGCCAAGGTTTTGAACCTGCTTGAACCCGCCGAGCTGTTTTTGTTTGACTCTGGGGTGCGATGGTCAAAAACCGGCCCTGGAGGGCCATCGCACCCCAGGGCCGATCTCGACCCCCGCATGACTATCGTGGGCATGACCGAGGCCGATATTCGTCAGTATGGCTGGCCCCTTAGCGACCAGCTGCTAGCCCAGGCCCTCAACCAGATCCAGCGTCACCAGCCTCGGGTAGTAGGGCTCGACCTTTACCGCAGCACCCTGCGTCCGCCCGGGTCTGCCGAGCTAGTTGAGGCGCTGGCGGCCCCAAACCTAATCGCCATTAAGAATGTGGGCAGCACCGAGGGGCAGGGAGAGGTGCCGTCGCCCCCCACCGTGGAGCCAGAGCGGGTGGGTTTCAATGATTTTCCCACCGACTCCGACGGCATTATTCGCCGCAACCTGTTGTTTGTGCGCAGCCCCGAGGGCGGCTACTTTTCCTTTGGCCTGAGGGTAATTATGGCCTACGCAGGCTACCCCGACGAGGCTCTGAGGGCGGAGGCCAACCACCTATATCTGGGCGATCGCGCCATTCCGGTGCTCTCGGCCCAAGACGGCGGCTACCAAAATGTCGATAGCAGCGGCTACCAGATACTGCTGCGCTACCACACGGCTCAAATGCCCGCCCGGCATATCTCCCTTAGCCAAGTCCTCAGCGGCCAGTTTGACCCCGACTGGATGACCGACAATATTGTGCTGATTGGCACCACCGCCGCCAGCCTTAAGGATCGGTTCTACACCCCCTTTAGCTTTAACCAAAATGACGAATTGACGATGCCGGGAGTAGTCATCCACGCCCAGATGATTCGACAGCTGCTCGATGTTGTTGCCGGGGGGCCAGCCCTCTACCGCTTTTCGCCCGCCTGGGCCGAGGGGCTGTGGCTGTGGGGCTGGTGTTTGGCGGCTGGAAGCTTAGCCTGGGCCATCAGACGCCCCAGTGTGTTACTGATCTCCGCCGGGCTGCTGGGGGCCGGGCTGGTGGGGGTGGGCTGGCTGGGGATCAACGGCCTGGTGTGGTTCCCGATCGCAGAACCCGCCACCGGCATGGTGATCGCCATGGCCGTAGTGATGGCCTATCAGCTGCTTTATCGCACCACCCATGACTCGCTCACCGGTCTGCCCAACCGAGAAGCATTTATGGGCATTATTCAGCAGGCCCTACACCATCGTCAGCCCGACGAGCCGCCGGTAATTGTGGCCTTTATGGGCATTGATCGGTTTAAGGTGATCAACGAGAGCTTGGGCCACCAGGTGGGCGACGAAGTCCTCAAAGTGATGGCCCAGCGGCTGGTGCATCACGTGCCCCCCGAGGCCCAGGTGGCCAGGGTCGGGGGCGATGAGTTTGCCCTGCTGCTCACTCACCTGCCCAGCGTCAGCGCTGGAGAGCTAATGGATCAGCTCCAGCACGCCCTCTCAGAACCGCTGACCCTGCACGGCCAAAAATTACCCAGCACCCTGAGCATTGGGGTAGCCATCAGCCAGCCAGGGCTAGAGCACAAGCCCGTAGACCTGCTGCGCGATGCCCACACGGCAATGTATCGGGCCAAAGCGCTGGGCAAGTCGCACTTTGAAGTGTTTGCCGCCGGCATGCTGACGGAGGCCGTAAATCGCCTCCAGCTCGAAAGTGATCTGATTAGCGCCCTCGACAACCAGGAGTTTTTGCTCTATTACCAGCCGATTATAAACCTTAAAACCGGCGAGCTGGCCGGGTTTGAGGCCCTGGTACGGTGGCACCAAGAGGAGCGGGGGTTTGTGCTGCCCAGTGCGTTTATTCCGGCGGCGGAGGAAACGGGCTTAATCATGGCCCTGGGGCAGTGGGTTTTTCGAGAGGCCTGTCGGCAGCTGCACCAGTGGCATGACCAGTTTCCCCACTATCGGCACCTGACCATGAGCATTAACCTGTCAAACCGACAGTTTGGGCAAACTGACTTGATCGCCCAAATTGAAGCTGCCCTGCGGGACACCCAGGTAGACGGCCACTGCGTGCGGCTAGAAATTACCGAAAGTATGGTGATGGGAGATGTAGACGCCGCCATTGACCTGATGCTAAAGCTCAAGTCTCTGGACCTAAAACTGGCGATCGATGACTTTGGCACCGGCTACTCTTCTCTAAGCTATCTGCACCGCTTTCCCATGGATACCCTCAAGGTAGATAAATCGTTTGTGGGTCGTCTGGAGAAGAGCCATGAAGACCGAGCCATTATCCACACTATTTTGACCCTGGGCCAACAGCTGGGCATGGAGGTGGTGGCCGAGGGGGTAGAGACCGCAACCCAGTTGGCCATGCTGCGTCAGCAAGGCTGTGACTACGGCCAGGGTTATTTCTTTGCGAAGCCCCTGCCGGCGGCAGAGGCGCTCGCTCTGCTCAAGAGCCAGCAGCCCCTAGGCTGCTAGGGGGGCTGCGATCGCCCATGGCTAATTACCAGCCTCTGGGCGATGACTTCTATCGTAGGTGGCACTTCATAGGTGGCACTCAAAGTGACGCCGATTCTCTGTATAACCCTCATCCCCATAGCCCAGGGGAAATTTGTGTTAGGGATCTGGCACAATCCATGATTCTACGCATTAACTTCCATTCTCAACTGGTCTACAATGATCCCAGCAGGCCATAAGTAATTTTAGTGTGATCACAAGACGTTCTAGTCATCCCGCTGAATTCCTTTGGCAATTGGCTCTGCCTAGCGTTTAATTTCTTTACATAACTTCCTTTATACATATTGATGTCAATGACTCTTGGCGAAGCCACGTTTAGAGCAGATGTACTGGAATCAAGATTGCCCGTACTGGTGCATTTTTGGGCACCCTGGTGCGGCCTCTGCAAGCTTATTACTCCGGTTTTGCAGGGTTTTCAGGCCGAATGGGAAGGCCAGGTGCGCTTAGTTGATGTCAACGCCGACGACAATTTTCGACTGGCTAACACCTATCGCCTGTCAAATCTGCCAACCCTGCTGATGTTTGACCAGGGCGAGGTGTGCCACCGCATCGAGTCATTTCGCGGCAAAGACGGCCTGCGACTGGTGCTTGACACCTACATGCGCCATCGAGAACTTGCCTACGACATTCCTCGGTTAGTGCGCATTTATCCCTAGTATTTACCTTGATTCCTTAGTGCGGCGGGGTTGCCAGGTACCCCTGCAGCAGTAGGTCATCGCCGAGGGTGCGCCAGGTAGTTCGCTCTAGCGCCAGGGCCATATCCATCTGCCGAATGCCCAACTCGCCTACGGGGGTAGGGGCCGTTGGGCCACCCACCAGCTTGGGGGCGACAAAGGCCCACAGCTTGTCAATCACCCGATCGCAGAGAGCTTGGGCGGCGAGCTGACCACCACATTCCCAGAGCACAGCGGCACAGCCCTGCCCGTAGAGATGCTGGGTAACGGTTTGAGGCGATAGGGCAGGCAGCGTTATCACCTCTACACCCTGATCGACCAGGGCTTGGTGACGGGCCGGGTCGGCCGCTGGGGTGGTAAACACTAGGGTGGGGGCGATCGCAGTATTCCACAGGTGGGCCTGGGCAGGCAGATCTAGGCGACGGCTCATCACCACGCGGCGAGGGTTGTGGCCATGGCCGTGGCTAGTGAGGCGGGGGTTGTCGTGGCGCACCGTATTGCCGCCGACGACGATCGCGTCGCAGGTGGCCCGGAGCTGATGTACGGCAGCGCGGGCCGGGGGGCCGGTAACCCAGGCGCTGTGCCCCCCAGTGGCGGCAATTTTGCCGTCTAGGGTCATGGCATATTTTAGTATCCCTAGGGGGCGCTGGTGAACAACGCGCTGCACAAAGGCTTCGTTAAGGCGTTGGCAGGCCGCGTCGTCAATGCCCACCACCACCTCAATGCCGGCCTGGCGCAGGCGCTCAATGCCCGTTCCTGAGACCCGTGGATCGGGGTCAACCATGCCCACCACCACCTGGCTAACCCCGGCTCTAATCACGGCTGCGGTGCAGGGGGGGGTGCGCCCGGTGTGGTTACAGGGTTCAAGATTGACGTAGAGGGTGGCACCCCGAGCTTTTTCACCCGCCTGGGTTAGGGCATAAACTTCGGCGTGGGGCTGCCCCGCCCCTGGATGAAAGCCTTCCCCCACGACCACCCCCTGGTTGAGCAATACACACCCCACCAGAGGGTTGGGCGCGGTTTGCCCGGCAGCCCGTTGAGCTAGCTCCCGACACCGGGCTATCCAGCGGTTGTGGGTACTCTCGCGATCGCTCCCATCGGCGCGGGTGGCACCGTTGGTGGCAGCCCAGGATAAAAAGGACATGTCAGTCAAGGGAGGTAGTTCCTAGACGGAGAGGAGGACTTAGACAGAGCCGGGAGCAAGACGAAGCAGGAAGCAAAACACAGGGACGACCATCGGCAGCAGAGCGATGACGAGACCTTTGATGTCCAGGCCTTTGCGGAACGGTCGGGGGGCGATCGCCGTCATTCGTCATTGAGTGCAAGAAGACTAGAGAAGACAGTCCCCCCTCAGGGCAGCATGGGGGTACGGTAAACTATGCCTATCCACTAGGTGAGTGTGAGCGAGTGAGTGTAATTCCTCCTGTTGATCTGACGGAGCAGTTT
>JBBSLR010000243.1:0-5388 GCA_038255045.1 Phormidesmidales cyanobacterium | reverse complement strand
GAACCTTTCCACATATTTTAGCTATAGTACACATAGACTATAGAGCAGCATCTATCACATGGTGTACTGATGACGCACGAATCTACCCTCCAGAAACGACCGAAAAAACTATTGGATCAGGTATGTGAGGCCATGCAGTTGAAGCATTATGCTTACCGTATAGAAGAGGCCTATGTGCAGTGGATTAGGCGGTAAATCCTGTTTCATGATTGTTCCTGTACCACTAGGTTTTGGAGATTGAGATTGCTGGCATCAACGCTGTCAGGGCGAACCAACCGCGTAATTTGCCGGTCGTTCTGCTAGGGCTGGGGGCGGGCGATCGCGCCCCCGCTGAGTATCTGGGCTAGCTAGCCCGACTTTGCCGACGTGGGGCCAATCGCAGTCGCCCATCAAAGTCATGGGGCAGGTCTAATTTCTCATGCTTACGGTACATGTAGAGGCCAGCAACCTCTGCCTAGGATGAGGAGTATTTGCTTAGGAGGAGCAGGTGATTCTCGATCAACTTCCGGTATCCCGCGTGAACGCTCGCAAGACCGATGCGTTTGACATTTACAACAGTCGGTTTTATGAGGGCAGTAACCCTTACTTAAACACGGCGGCGATCGCCTTTGACTTTGCCCTTACCGGAAACATCGATCCGTTGCCGATCAAGACCTATGTAGCTGCGGTGGGCGATCGCTACCCTCACCTCAAAGAGCAAACCTACGAATCCTACGCCCATCTATTTGCCCAGGTGGCCGCAGCCGTCAACCAACTCGAGGTGGGCCTGCATCTCCACAAGTGGAGCGTCACCCAGCGGGGCAATCGCTGCGGCCTGGCCGTCGAAGCGCTGCACGGGCGCACCACGCGATCAGTCGTCTACGCCGTGTGGGACTGGTTTGAGGCGATCACCCAGGGCCATCACTTTTATATCGAAGACCAGATTGAGGTCTTTCAGCGAGTATTTCGGCAGTCGGTCTACGGCGGGCCTACGGTATATGCGCTGCTGCGCACCGCCTACGAAAAGAGCATCCCCACCTTTTACCTGTGGGATGAGGGGTTGATGCAGTACGGCTACGGCAAAAAGCTGGTGCGCGGCGCAGCGACCACCTTTGACACCGACAGCCACTTAGATTCAGACTTTACGACCCGCAAAGACGACTGCAAAGCCTTTCTCAGCACCCTGGGTTTTCCGGTGCCCACCGGAGAAATTGTGGTGACTTGCAGCGAAGCCCTGGCCGCTGCCGAGCGAGTTGGGTATCCGATCGCGGTAAAGCCGGTGGTGGGGCATAAGGGTGAAGGGGTAACAGCAGGCGTGGGCGACGGTGAAGAGCTAGAGGCCGCCTTTGATCGCGCCGTTGCCTCAATTCCTAAACAGCAGCCGGTGGAGGTGATTGTCGAAAAGAGCATCGCTGGCTCCGATTTCCGAATTTTGTGCGTCAACGGCAAATTTGTGGCGGCCATGGAGCGCAGACCCGCCTCTGTTACCGGCGATGGCCAATCGACCGTCAGTGAACTAATTCGCGAGGCCAACCAAACCGTCGATCGCAGCGACACCCCGACATCGCCCCTGGGCAAGATCAAAGCCGACGATGCCATGGAGATGTACCTGGCTGAGCAGGGATTTACCCTAGAGAGCGTTTTAAAGGAAGACCGCACCGTCTACCTGCGTAAGGTGGCCAACCTGTCCGCCGGGGGGGTCAGCATTGACGCCACGCCCACCATTCACCCTGACAACGTGATTTTGGCGCAGGATATTGCCCAACACTTTCGGTTGACCTGCTTGGGCATTGATGTGATTACCCGCGACCTGTCGCGATCGTGGAAGGAGGGTAATTTTGGCATTCTTGAAATCAATTCGGCACCGGGGATTTCGATGCACCTTAACCCCTCCGTGGGCGATCGCGTCGATGTCACCTCCCCCCTGCTAGAAACCTATTTCCCTGTCGAAACCAGCGCCCGGATTCCGATCATGACGTTCAATCGGGTTTCGATGGGCGATTTACAAGAGCTAGTTGATCATCTTTTGGTGCAGTACCCCAATTGGGTGATCGGGGCGGTATGTCGAGAAGGTGTGTTGATCAACCGTTCAGAAAAGGTCTTAAGCCCAAACTACAACGTCAACGTGAGCAACCTGCTGCGCAACCCCAGACTCGATATGTTAATCGCAGAATATCGTGGCGAAATCTTTGAGCAAAACGGCATGTTTTACTCGGGTAGCGACATGGTTGTCTTAGATAACCCCACCGAAACGGAAACGTTGCTCACCCGCGATGTTTTCCCCCATTCAACTATTGTTGTGCGAGAGGGTAGCAATGTCTCGATTCGCCGCCAGGGGCTAATTGAGCAATATCGTTTGGGCGGATCAGAACCCTTTAGCCGCGTCTATCTAAAAGAAACCGCGACAATCTTGGGCTAACACCAAATCTGCATCCCATAACCCCGATTCTCTACTAGTGCAGCGTCAAAACTAAAAATTAGGGTTCGCGTAGGTTGGGTGAAACGAAGTGTTCGCGCCGCGTCTCCAGAGGAGAAACCCCAACAGCAGTAAGCTTTGTTGGGTTCCGCTAGCGCT
Organism: Phormidesmidales cyanobacterium; assembly: GCA_038255045.1. Taxonomy (GTDB): domain Bacteria; phylum Cyanobacteriota; class Cyanobacteriia; order Phormidesmidales; family Phormidesmidaceae; genus Nodosilinea. Next base: position 2,834 of record JBBSLR010000243.1, on the reverse strand, counting down.
TCACCCAACCTACAAATTGAGGCTTGACAGACCACTAGGTCATGATTGCGCCGCCCATGAGCTTTTCGTAGCGGCGCTGTAGCTCATTGGCCAGCTTGGGCCAGCGGGCCAGCTCTGGGTCTTCCTTCAGCATGGCTTCCGCCGCCTCGCGGGCCAGCATCAGCACATCCTGGTCTTCGATCAGGCTGGCCAGGGCAAAGTCAGGCAGGCCCGACTGGCGGGTGCCCAGCACCTCCCCAGGGCCGCGAAAGCGCAGATCCATCTCGGCGATAAAAAAGCCATCTTGGGATTGCTCTAGCACCTTGAGCCGCTGAATGGCGTTTTCGCTGCGGCTGGCGCTGAGCAGTAGGCAGAACGATTGAGCGGCTCCGCGCCCCACCCGGCCCCGCAGCTGGTGCAGCTGGGAAAGGCCAAAGCGCTCGGCGTGCTCGATCAGCATCACCGAGGCGTTGGGCACGTCTACCCCCACTTCTACCACCGTCGTAGACACCAGAATATGGCTCTCCTGGTTACGAAAGGCGGTAATCGCCGCATCTTTCTCGGCGGAAGACATGCGCCCGTGGAGCAGGCCGACGGTAAACTCGGGGAAGATAACTTCCGACAGGCGCTGGTGCTCCTCCACCGCCGATTTGAGATCCAGCTTTTCAGACTCATCCACCAGCGGCAGCACCACGTAGACCTGGCGACCCTGGGCGATTTCGCGTTTGATCAGGTCGTAGGCGTGGGGGCGTTCTTTGTTGGTCAGCAGGGTGGTTTGAATGGCCTTGCGCCCCGGCGGCAGCTCGTCAATCTGGCTCACGTCCAGATCGCCGTGCATGGTCAGGGTCAGCGTGCGGGGAATCGGGGTGGCGGTGAGGGTGAGCACGTGGGGGTTGGCCCCTTTTTGGGTCAGCCTGGCCCGCTGCTGCACGCCGAAGCGGTGCTGCTCGTCGATCACTACTAAACCCAGGTCGCGGAACTGAACGGGGTCTTCGATCAGGGCGTGGGTGCCAACTAGAATGGGCAGCTCGCCGGTGGCCAGTTCGCCCAGCATCTGGCGGCGTTTGGCGGCGCGGGTGGAGCCGGTGAGCAATTCCACGGGCAGGTGCAGCTGGTTAAACCATTCCACCAGCTTGCGGTAGTGCTGCTCGGCCAGCACCTCGGTGGGGGCCATGATGGCCGCCTGGTAGCCCGACTGAATGGCGGCCAGGGTGGCGACCACGGCCACTACGGTCTTACCAGACCCGACATCGCCCTGCACCAGACGGTTCATCGGCACGGGCTTTTGCAGATCGGCAAGAATGTCGTTGACCACCCGCTGCTGGGCACCGGTCAGGCTAAAGGGAATGATGGTGTAGAAGCTGTCGATCAGTGCTCCGGTGGGGGCGAGGGCGATCGCAGTTTGCTGGGCCTGCTGCTGCTGGCGGCGGCGCAAGAGGCCGAGCTGAAGGTAGAGAAATTCGTCGAACACCAGGCGGCGGCGGGCCTTGGCCAGGTTTTCTTCGTCGTCGGGAAAGTGGATTTGGGCGATCGCCTCTTCCACCTTGATCAGCCCATACTGCTGCCGCAGATCCACCGGCAGGGGATCTTGCAGTTCTGGGACAGCGGGCAAAGAGGCCGCCACCGCCTTCCGCACCAGGTCGGCGGCGACGCCCTCGGTGAGGGAATACACCGGCACCATGCGGCCAATGGTGAGGGACTCAATGCGATCGCCCAGGCTGTCCAGCACCTCCAAATGCGGGTCTTCTAGCGTCACCCCAAACTTGCCGTCCTTCACCAGGCCCGAGGCAGCGACGACGGCCCCCTGGGGGTACTGGCGCTTTTGCTGCTGCTGCCAGCCGGGGGTGGCGTAGCGGTTGCCGGGGTAAAAGCGGTTGAGCTTGAGAATGCCGCTGCCGTCGGAGAGCTGAAGCTCAAAGATGGTGAGCTTTTTGTTGCGGGGGCTGGTGAAGCAGTTGACTCGCTTGACCGTGCCGACGATGGTGACGGTTTCGCCCGGTTCCAGATCCCGAATTTTGACCTGCTGGGCGTAGTTGATGTGGTCGCGGGGGTAGTAGTAGAGCACATCCTGCACCGTGAACAGACCCAGCTTGGCCAGCCGTTCGCTATTTTTTGGCCCAATGCCCTTCAGGTAGGTGACGGGTTGATCTAGCCCAAAGCGAAAGCTGCCCGTCCCCGTCGCCTCTGCCAGCTGAGTGGTCTTGGGGGCAGCTTTGGGTTTGCGGGCTGCCTTAGCAGACGAGGATGTTCCAGAGTCGGCGGTACTTTCTCGGGTGCGGAGAGATTTGGTTTCGGCAAATTTTTCGAGCAGGCGCTGGGTGCCGTGGAGAAAGCGGCGGGTTTCGGCCACCAGGTGCTGGCGCTGGGCAAAGCTGAGATCGATATAGCCCTCGTACTTTTGGGCCAGGCCCTGCCACGACTGCTGCTGGTCAGCCGGGAGAATGGCGGGGGGCTGTTGCAGGCTGTCGCGCAGAAACTCGCTAAAGCTCTGCTGTTTGCCCACCAGGTTATTGAAGCCGGTTTCGGCCTCGACCGAGAGCGCCCGCTGGAGCCGCACCCAGTCGGGTAGGGAGGTCTGTGCTTCTGTCATGGATAATTTTCCCCCGGCCCCCTAACGGGATGAGTTGTCGTGCCAGACAGAGCGCCAGGCTTGCTCGGCCTGGGCGATCGCCAACTCGCGCTCGGCCCGCTGGTACTGCTTGCCCAGCTTGCGCAGCCGCCCCACAGAGGTACGCAGCTTGCTGCGCCAGAGGGCCGTCTGCACATCGCCAAACTCCAGGTCGCTGAGGCGCAGCTGCACCGCAGCCAGGTGGGTCATGGTGCCCTCTAGGGCTTCCTCGTCGTCATCCTCTATG
>JBBSLR010000242.1:0-5410 GCA_038255045.1 Phormidesmidales cyanobacterium | reverse complement strand
GCGATAAAAAACTGCGGCCCCGAAAAAATCAGAGCGGCCTCTTCGGGGGTAGTCATGCCTGGGGCAGGCACCTGGGCCAGGGCTTCTATGGGTAAGTTGAGTGGTAGGTTGAGGAAGTGTTCAATCACGATGCTTTTCCTTTGAGCAATTGCAAATATCTGGATGTCGATTTATCTACCCAAGCCATGCGTTCTTACAATTCAGGCGGTTGGCCCACGGCTAAAAATCACTTAATGTATGGGGCTGCCTAGCGCCTGTAACTTAACAACCCGGTAGGGATATTTCGAAGACAGGGCTGGTGCATAAAGACAAAAACTGAGCTTTCAATCTCTGAGGTTCTAAATCCTCAAGACTCTAGACTTCAAGGTTCTAGAGATTGCGTACAGTCCATAGACTCTTATTAAATATCAAACCCTACGAGAACTAATAAAGCATCCCTCTGTCTGCCTAGTCCTTTAGGGGGAGATGGCAATCTCCTGGGCCAATTGGGCGCGCTGCTGCCCGCCCGCTGTCTTAGCCAGATATCCTGGCCAATGGGACTACAACTATACATCAGCTGAGGCTTTAGAGCGATCGCCCAGCCAAGTGAAGGACTCTGCCGAGAAAATCAGGTGGTGAAAAGTGTTCCTATTGACCGATGGGTCTTTCAAAATAGTCTCCTATTCTGAAAGGGTGTTAAATCAATTCAGGAGAACACCCCATGGGTATTCAAGATCGCGCTGAAGCTACCGGTAAAAATGTCGAAGGCAAAGTGCAAGAGGCCGCTGGTAAAGTTACCGGCAATACTTCTGACGAAGTGAAAGGTAAAGCCAAGCAAGGTCAGGCCAAAGCCGAGCACGCCAAAGAAGACGTGAAAGATTCTGTCAAAGACGCTGTTGACTAATTTTTCCCTCAGCCGCTGAGTCAAGGAGCAGTACAATACTGCTCCTTTTTTAATGGACTATACCAAGTCCAGCTCGGGATCTGTAGTTTTCCCGTAGGCAGAACGCCACTTCTGAACCTGGATGAGGTTCAAGGCGACTTCTGGAAAATAGTTTCCCACTGATTGTCAAAGGGGTGCATTAGCTGACCATTGAGCTGGCAAGCCACCTAGGATTTCATCCTTCCCTATCAAGCCGCCAACACCTTTAACTAAAGGGGTGACATTGAAGTACGACCTGCCGCGTTTCATCGCCTTCTTTTGCGTCCTGATTGTCCCATCTGAGGCTTAGTTATGGCTGCGTCGTCCAACCGCCAGGAGTACGTCGTCGGCGTGATGACGATGGAGGTAGAGGGAAAGAACTCTGAGCGTTTCCATCGCCATGTCACTCAGGCCGTCGAAGTTTTTAAGGATGCCATCATAACTGCGCTTGGAGTGCGCGTGGTGCTGCTTGCCTTCGAGGGGCCACACCTGACACCGACCGCAGGCGCTTACGCCCCGCTCGACTTTCTCCATATCGGCATGACCGAAAAGCTCGAACGCGATGTCCATTTCATGCTGATTGTCACCGAGGTGGATCTCTCGGCGACGACGTTCTCCTACACGCTCGCGCTGCCGAGCCAGCTCACCAATGTCGGAGTCGTCTCTACCAAACGGCTTAATCCTGATTTCTGGGGCGACCGCGAAGACGCGGCACTTACCGTCCGACGCCTGGCGACGCTGCTACTGCACACCTTTGGCCACCTCCTCAACCTTTCCCACGCCAGGGATTCGCAGAATGTGATGTATAACTTCGCGGGTGTGGATGACCTTTCCGCCATGTCATATCTGACCCCCGCGCAGCGCGAGCAGATGCGGCAGGCGCTTCCCCGTGAGGCCCATGAGCGCACCAGCCGCAATGGGCGCTGGCGTTTCGTCCTGCACACCCTGGTTCGAAACTGGCGCAGCATCGCCCGTGCTGTGGTGCGCGCTAACCCGTTCCGCCTCGCTACCCGCCTGCCAACAATGATCACAGCGGCGCTCTCGGTGATCATCGTCGTATTTTTCAGCGCAGAGATATGGGATGTGGGCAGTACGGTCGAGCTGTATCAGCTGGTGCTGCTCTCGGCGGTGGCCGTGCTGACAGCGACGGCGGTGCTCTACCGAACCTTTGCCTTTGGCGGGGTGCTCGGTCGTGGTCGTGTGTGGGCCGAGTCCACCATTGTCACGGGGGCGGCGACAGGGCTGAGTCTGATCCTGACGATGCTACTACTCTTCGTGGTCTTCGTGGGGCTGACCTATCTCGGAACCGTCACTATTTTTCCGCGCAAGCTGATGGAGACCTGGCCGACGGTCGATCCGGCTGTGCGCACGCTCGACCATGTGAAAGTGAGTCTGTTCGTGGCCGCCCTCGGTGTGTTGGCCGGTTCGCTGGGCGGGCGGGCCGACAGCAAGGACCTCGTGCGTGGTGTCCTCTTCATAGACGAGGAGACCTGACCAACGCCATAATTACGATGAACAAGTTCGAAAACCACTTGATTCCTAAAAGAACCCCATGACGCCGCTCTACTTGGGAACAGGCGGTGATCTCGATGCCCGCTCAGGGTCTTCTTCTGGAGCGGTTAGAGAGATAAAACCTGTTACCTTAGGGCGATGTTGACAGACCTGGTAGCTCGTTAGATTAAGAGCAGTTGTAACTAGCTAAAAAGAACTATGAATACCGAGAATTCTCAAGAGCTTGATCAGCAAAATCATGATAAACAAAACGAGCAACCAGCCCCTATTAGCCAGCCCCTAACCCCCGAAGAAGTATCGCCGGAGCAGAAGGCCGCCCACAAGGAAGCGATGGACGAAGGCAATTTAGTGCTTAACCCAGGCGATCACGTGGATGGCGAAAAAACCCTTCAAGAAAAGTCCCAGCAGGTGGCGGTAAACACTAGCGATATCACGGGCGATCAAATCGTGGTGCCGACCTACTTTATCGTCGATGACCCCGAGGAAGGCCAGAAGGCGCTCCATCACATCACGGATGCCGAAGAAATTTCCGACGTCATTCGCCAGGCCCGCGTCGATGAATCTGGTGAGCGCACCTGGCGGTAGGCGATCGCGCGACGCACCGATGGCGTTAGTTTTGGTGCGTCACCCATAGCCATGGCGCACCCCATGAACCTGAAGCCCCAAGCCTTCTGGTTTGTTTTATTGGTTTAACCTGAGTTCAGCGTAAGAAAAGTTCTTGGCGAAGCAGGCCCGCTGTCCCCTCCTGGGAGGGGTAGGGGTGGGTTAGTCTGTACCAGCAGGGCAACTCACCGCATTAAGAGATTTGTATTTTGCCGTAGGTTTGACCCACCCCGCCCTGCGGGCACCCCTCCCGAGGAGGGGACGGCGTTATCTCGAAATGAGGTTGGTTTAGTTCATTTTTAGTTCATTCAAAAGGCCCCAGCAGCAGCACCCGATCTGGAGCCAAATGTACATACCAGGGCAGGGGCCGCTGTTTAAGGGTTTGCCAGGTCTCCTTAAACAGCTCTGCTTGCAGGTGATAATTTGTCGTTGATTGCCCTAGGGCTGCTGTATCCCTGGGCAGACAGTCATCTGGCGGATAGTCATCTAGCCTACTGTGGAGCTTGAGAAACAATGTCACCCGGTGGGGCGTTTCGCTAGTAGAGACCACCCAGCAGCAAAAGGTGTTGGGCTGATGCGGTACCTCTACAAAAGCGAAATGGTGAGCGCGGAACCCCACCTGACTGAGGCCAGGGGGGACTGGCTCTGCCACCTCAAGCACGCAGTCCCAATCTTCGGCCCTGATTGTCGTTGGCGATAGTCTGGTGGCTCTAGAAAAGTTTTTGCAGCCCGTAATCTGGGCGGCGATCGCCCTGCCCGGTCGCTCAAACACCTCATGCCTGGTGCCAGAGGCCACTGGTTGCCCCGCCGCCATCACCATAATCCGGGGGCACACCCGAAACACCTCCTCCAGATTGTGGGTGACAAACAATGTCACCCCGCCATAGCCCGCCAGCGTCGCCATCAACCGCTGCTCCACCTGGCTGCGCAAATAGGTATCCAGCGCCGAGAGCGGTTCATCTAGCAGCAGCACCTCTGGCTCGGGGGCCAGGGCGCGGGCCAGGGCCACCCGCTGCTGCTGCCCACCCGAGAGCTGCTGCGGATAGCGATCGCCCAGCCCCTGCAACTGCATCGCCGCCAGCCAGCTACTCACCCGCTGAAGCCGCTCTACCCTGGGCAACCGCTGTAGGCCAAAGCCAATATTCTCAGCCACGGTCAAATGCGGAAACAGCGCATAGGTCTGAAACAACAGCCCCACCCGCCGCCGATGGCTGGGCAAATTAATGCCCCTTTCACTGTCAAAAAGCACCCGATCATTCAGCACAATCCGCCCGCTGGCAGGCGTCTCTACCCCCGCAATGCACCGCAGCGTCATCGACTTGCCCGCACCCGAGGCACCGAGAATGCCCAGAGCGTCAGCGCCAACCTCGAACGAAACATTTAAAGGAAAAGTGGCCAGAGGTTTGTGGATATTGACCTGAAGGAATGGAGCGGTGGATCGGTGCGTCGGGGCAGATCCCCATGTCTGCCCTAAACCTGACGGATTGAATGCCGCATGTTGGCTTTTGGCTTTTAGCTTTTGGCGGTCGGCCTCATCCCCTCCTGGCAGGGGTGGGTCTGCCCCGACATCGGGTAACCCAGAATTCACCCGGCGCTGGCGCTGGGCCTGCCACAGATTTGCCCCCACAATCCCCGAGAGCGACACCGTTAAAATAATCGCCACCCAAACCCATGCCTCATCCATGGCCCCGGCCTGCACCGCAAAGTAAATCGCCATCGGCATGGTCTGAGTCCGCCCCGGAATGCTGCCCGCCACCATCAGCGTCGCCCCAAACTCGCCCAGGGCGCGGGCAAAGGCCAGGGTGAGGCCCGCCAGCAGACCCGGCACTGACAGCGGCAGCACAATGCGCCAAAAAATCCGAGCCTCCCTCGCCCCCAGGGTGCGAGCCACCTGGATCAGCGCCGGGTCAATCTGCTCAAAGGCCCCCAGCGCCGTGCGATACATCAAGGGAAAGGCCACCACGGCGGCGGCGATGACGGCCCCGTACCAGGTGAAGATGATACGAAATCCTAGAGCCTGGAAAAACTCACCCAGCGGCCCACTGCGGCCCAGCAGCAGCACAAACCCCACCACCGTCGGCGGCAGCCCCAGCGGAGCCACCAAAACACCCTCAATCAGCGACTTCCCCGGCCCCCGATAGCCCAGCATCCAGTAGGCGGCGGCAATGCCCGAGAAAAAGGCAACGACCGTAGCCAACCCAGCGACCTTCAGAGAAATCCACAGGGGCGACAGGTCTAAGAGCATAGGAGGTATTTAGAAAGTGCCATATCCCCCGTAGGGGCGCAGCGCCTGCGCCCCTGGCCGAGATCACAAACCTACTGGTCTGTCAAACTTTAATTTGTAGGTTGGGTAGAGCGCCAGCGGAACCCCACAAAGGCTCACCGCTGTTGGGG
>JBBSLR010000241.1:0-5420 GCA_038255045.1 Phormidesmidales cyanobacterium | reverse complement strand
GTAGAGCTGCTGCTGGGTCAGCACGAGGCAGGCGCAAGCCTCTAGGGTGGTCACCGAGGCGGAGCGGGGTTCGGCGTCAAACACCGACATTTCACCAAAGCAGTCGTCGGTCTTGAGTTGGGCCACCTCCTGCCCGCCAATATGTACGCTCACCCGCCCCGACACCATGATGTACATCGAGCGCCCTTCCTTACCTTCAGTAATGATGGTGTAGCTGCTTTCGTAGAACACCTCATCCATCACTGAGGCCAGCCGCACCAAAAAGTCGTCCCTCAGCTCTCTAAAGATGGGTACGTTGCGGACAAAGAGAAGTCGTTCGACGCTGTTTAACATACGAGGTTTAACAAATGTCTCAATCACACTGGCTCCAGCCACAGGCGCTAGCCGGGCTGGCTTGGCTCCAAATTATAGGTGCTGATCAGCTGTCTGACCTGGGCTAGCACCAGGCGGTCAGCGTCTTGCTCCATTAGGGGCAGCAGTTCTCTGAGGCCACGGGGAGAGGCCACCGCCAGGTAGCCCAGCACCGCCTCGCGCACAAACCCAGTGGGATGCTGCAAGAGGGCGATGGTGTGCTCGGCGGTGAGGTTCCAGCGCTCTACCCGCGCCAGGTGAAAGCAGCAGGCTATGGCCCAGTCTGACAGAAAGTTGCGCAGGTCGAGCAGCTGCCGCAGGCGATCGCGCGGCGGCTGCGGCTCGTAGGAAACCAGCGGCGTAGCGATCGCCAGGCGCTTGAGTTTTTCGGCATCGGGGCGGCGATCGAGCAAGATCAAAATTGACCGCTTATTGGCCACGTCTACCACCGTGTCGAGAATCTCAATACCCCTGGCCCAGCGGGCGGCAGACCCGCCCAGACTGACTTGGGCCGCCTGAATCGCGGTGGCGGGCGACACAAACCGCAGCAGCATAAACAGCCGCTCGGTGGCGTCGGCCTGTAGCCCGTCGAGGGCCTCGCGCAGCAGGTCGGCCTCGGTGCCCGCCACCCGATTTGAGGCCAGATCGACCTTGGCGGCTAGAATTTGACTGGCAAAGGCTAGCTCAGTGTTGAGCAACGCTTCGATGCCGCTGCGGCCCAGCATGCTGTCTAGGGCAACGTCGATCAGGGTTGACCGTTTTACCCCCACCTCTTGGTAAAGGCTGAGCAAAATTCGCAGAATGTGGCGGCGGGTGCTGCCCCAGGTGGTGATCAGGTTTTGAATTAAGAACTCCAGGGCAGGCAGGGTGCCAATGTTGCCGATCACCTGCCAGGCCTGGTTGCGCAGGTGGTCGGGGCGATAGCCTTCGAGGGCCAGGTCTTGGAGCATGGGCAGAGCCTCGTTGCCCAGACGGGTGAGGGCGGTGACGGCGGCCTCGCGGGTCGACTTGTATTGCAGCGCCTTGAGCAGGGAGGGGTAGTACTTGGTGTACTGGGTGGCGGCGATCGCATCCAGCAGCGCCCGCCGCACCCGCAGGGAGGGGTCTTGCAGCAGATCGTCGATATGTATACTGAGCGATTCCATATAGTCGGCTTCGCCCAGGGCGCGGCAGCCCATCACCCGCTCGCGCTCTTCGTCATGCACCAGCATTTTGCGCAGGGTGGCGATCGCCTCGACCCGGTCTTGACTGATGCCGCGCCGCAGCATCAGCGATGCGGCCGTGCCCCGCACCACCGCATCGACCTCAGGCTGAAGGTAGGGGCGCAGGTGGTTGATGTCAAAGCTCTCCTGGGTGAGCCACACGTAGCGCAGGGCCAGGGCCAAAATCTCGGGAAGTTGGTTGGGCACCTCTAGCAGAGCCTGCACCTGGTCAATGTAGGTCGGGTTGGGGTGCTCTAGCATCGCCTCTAGGCTCTGGCGCTGGAGGCCAGGAGACAGGTCGGCCAGGCGAGGAGCTAGCACCTCGCCCACGTTTTTGGGGTCAATGTGGCTGAGCAGCTCAATGCACGATCGCTTGTTGGCCTCTAGCCCCGGCTTCTCGATCTCTTCGATAAAGGCCCGCTTGAGCGCCCGCAGGTTGGCGTCTGAGAAGGTCAGCAGGCCCCGCTCGGCTCCCCGCACCAGCAGGTTGAGGTAGCGCGATCGCAGCAGCAGCATAATGCCAAACCACACCAGCGCCGCCGCGATCGTACCCACCAAAAACAATCGTCCCTGGGCCAGCACATCGGTCACTCCCAGGCGTCTGCACAGGGCCAGGGTGAGCAAAATTGCCACCCCCGTACCGCCCATGGACAGCGGCTCGGCAATGCCCCCCACCCACGACTGCACCGTGCTGCGCACCTGGTCAGAGATGGGCTGAAACAAAATTGGCCGAGTCGTGGCCACCAGGGTATAGCGCAGCCACTCGTCAAAGAACTTCAGCACCACCACCCCCACAAACAGCGCCGGAGCGCCCAACCAGCCCGGATAGCTAATCGCCAGGGTCGCCATGCCAATGGCAAAAATCACCGAAGGCAGCACCAGGGCCACCCTAAACACCCCCTCCCGCTCAATCAGTCGACTAGAGGTAAACCACTGGGTAAACAGCTCGATCAGCCCCAGCACGCCGCTAAAAAAGCCCAAAAAAGCGGCAATGGTTTCTACTTCCAGGCCCCCCTCTAGCTGGCTGAAAAACTGAAACTCAATGGAAAACGCCAGCATTTGTGCCAGCACAAAAAACGAAAACAGCAGCACCACGTACTGTCGAATCGGCCCCTGGAGCTGCTGGCGCGATTTAAAGCTCTCCACCGCCTCGGCATCTTCGGCCTGGCGCATGGGCGAATCGGGAAACGCATGCTCGTAGTTGCGGCTGAGGTGCAGCAAAATACCCGCCCCCACTACCATCACCACAAAGGAGAGCAGCAGCACGTTTTGCAGCCCGATCAGCCGCAGCAGCAGGTACACCGAGAAGCCGCTGATCACATCGGCCACCAGGTTGCCGCTGCTGATAATCGGAAACGCCCGCTTAATCTCGCGAATGTTAAACAGCTGATTGGCCGTTACCGACAGGTTGAGGTCGTTCAGCCCGTAGATCGCTTCAATCCACAGCCGCATCGAAAACACCATCGGGGCCGCCAGCAAGGGCACCGACAACCCCCAGTAGAAGACCAAGATCGGCAGGGCCATCAGCAGCGCGATGATCACAATTACCCGGCGCAGCGGAAACAGCCGCTGTAGCCAGGAGTAAATCACGCTCAGCCCCAGCCCCACCCCGGCACTAAAGATATAGATCCAGGGCAGGCTGGCCGCCCCGTATTCGCCCAAAAATAGCGCCGCCGAGCTCACCTCCAGCCACAAAATACCCATGGAGGTGGCGGTGTAGAAAGCGAACATCAGCAGGGTGCGATCTTCATCCCCAGGGCGCAGATTGATTAAGTCGAGAAACCGCCCCCGCAGGGACTGAATTTCTTGAGTCGGGCCAGATAAACTCATGCCAGATGCAGTGACGGTGCGCTAGTGCCTCAAGGATACCCAATTCGCCGGATGTGGGCGTGGGGGTGAGGTGGGTGGGGCGGGGTAGGGGCGAGGGGCGGCAAAGAGCAGTTCTAAGGCAGGACTTTTCGAGATATTATCGAGGTTTGCGATACTAAGCCCAGCTCGGGATCTGTCGTTTTTCCCCAGGCCGAACTCCACGGCTGGATTCAATAGGGTTTAGTTTGTCTGCGGCCAGCTTTAGCGCTGGCTTTATACTTAATATTCCCAGGCTCCAATCAGGCTCCAATCAGGCTCCAATGACTAACTCTTCTCCTACGCTCCCCGGTTCGGCTACGGCTCCTCAGCAGGCCCCTCAGCAAGCCATGAAACACACTCTCTCTGTCATGGTTGAAGACGAGGCTGGGGTGCTGAGCCGCATTGCCGGTCTGTTTGCCCGGCGGGGGTTTAACATTGAGAGCCTAGCGGTAGGGCCGGCTGAAACCTTGGGCATTTCTCGCATCACCATGGTGGTGCCGGGCGATGACGCGGTGATTGAGCAGCTGACGAAGCAGCTCTACAAGCTAATCAACGTGATCAAAGTCAACGACATTACCGATACGCCCTGTGTCGAGCGCGAGCTGATGCTGCTCAAGGTCAACGCCACCAGCACCAGTCGTTCTGAAATTATTGAATTTGCCCAAATCTTTCGAGCGCGGGTGGTGGATGTGTCGGAGGACTCTCTTACCCTGGAGGTGGTGGGCGACCCCGGCAAAATGGTGGCGATTGTGCAGGTGCTAAATCGGTTTGGCATTCGCGAGATTGCCCGCACCGGCAAAATTGCCCTGCCCCGGGAGTCGGGGGTCAACACCGAATACCTCAAGTCTCTCGAACACAAGTTTTAGTAGGAGTCTCAGTTAAGCCTCTCAGGACAGGTCTCAGCGACGGTAGCCGCCGGAGGGTGGGCACTGCCCACCATTGGGAAACTATTTTTCAGAAGTCGCCTAAGCGCCTCAGTAAACGTCTCAGTAAGGGTAGCAACTCGCTATGACTGCTCAAACCACAATCCCGGTCGTAGTCAACGGGGCCTACGGCAAAATGGGCCGCGAAGTGATTAAGGCCGTGGATCAAGCTGAGGATATGACCCTGGTGGGAGCGGTCGGCAAAAACCCTGAGCTGATGGGCCAGGATATTGGCGAGGTGATTGGCTACAAGCCTCTAGAAGTGCCGATTATGAACGATCTGGAGGCGACCCTGGTGGCGGCCCAGAGCGAGGGGTTGGCGGTGATGGTTGACCTCACCCACCCCGACAGCGTGTATGAGTCGGTGCGGGCGGCGATCGCCTATGGTGTGCGCCCGGTGGTGGGCACCACGGGCCTGAGCAACCAGCAGATTCGCGACCTGGCGGAGTTTGCCGACAAGGCCAGCATTGGCTGCCTGATCGTGCCCAACTTTTCCATTGGGGTGGTGCTGATGCAGCAGGCGGCTCAGCAGGCGGCTCAGTATTTTGACCATGTGGAGATTATTGAGCTGCACCACAACCAAAAGGCCGACGCCCCCAGCGGCACTGCGGTGCAGACCGCCCAAATGCTGGCGGAGGTGCAACCATCCTTTAACATTCCCCTGGTCAAAGAGACTGAGACCATCGCCGGGGCGCGGGGCGGTACGACCCCCGAGGGCATCAACATCCACAGCGTGCGGCTGCCGGGGCTAATCGCCCATCAGGAAATCTTGTTTGGCTCGCCGGGGCAGCTTTACACCCTGCGCCACGACACCAGCGATCGCGCCAGCTTTATGCCCGGCGTGCTGCTCTGTGTTCGCCGGGTGATGGCGCTCAAGTCGCTGATCTATGGCTTAGATAAGCTGCTGTAGGGTCTGGGGGCTAGAGGTTTTGCAGCTTTTGCTGCTCGCGGGCTAGGCGACGCGATCGCACGCGGCGAATCAGCGGTAGCCCGATGAAGTAGCTAGCCACCCCGGCCACCGTCCCCACCACGGCACTGCCCAACATTAGCCGTCCCGAAACCTCGGTGCCCATATCCATCCAGCTGGTGAGGGTGT
>JBBSLR010000240.1:0-5444 GCA_038255045.1 Phormidesmidales cyanobacterium | reverse complement strand
CTCTCTGACCTCAGCGACCTGATCCAAGAGGATATGAGCGGCATTTCGCTGATCAAAATCTACGCCCAAGAAGACAACGAGCGCCGCGCCTTTAACCGCTTCAACACCAGCCTGCTGACCGCCAACCTCACCCTGGCCCGCACCCGCAACACGCTGTTTCCGCTGCTGGGGGGGCTGGCCAGCATCAGCCTGCTGGTAATTTTGGCCAGCGGGGCCGGGGCGATCGCCGATGGCCTGCTCACCGTGGGCGATTTTGTCGCCCTGCTGCTCTACGTCGAGCGGCTAGTTTTCCCCACGGCGCTGCTGGGCTTTACCATCACCGCCTACCAGCGGGGCGAGGTCAGCATCAACCGGGTCGAAGAAATTCTCGATGCCGAGCCGGAGGTCGCCACCGCCGCCACCGCTATCCCTTTACCGCTGGAGCAGGTGCAGGGCACCCTGGAGGCCCGCCACCTGAGCTATGCCTACCCCGACAGCAAGACCCCCGCCCTCGAAGATGTGAGCTTTAAGATTGCACCGGGGGAGCAAATTGCGATCGTTGGCCCCATCGGCTCGGGCAAATCAACCCTGGCCAACGCCCTGCCCCGCCTGCTCGACATTGGCCCCGGCCAGCTGTACCTCGACGGCTATGACGTCACCGAGCTGCCCCTGGCAGATCTCAGGCGGGCGATCGCCTACGTGCCCCAAGACAGCTTTTTGTTTAGCACCAGCATCAACAACAATATCCGCTACGGCTCGCCCCTGCTAGAGTTTCCCGAGGTGCAGCACGCCGCCAAGCAGGCCCAGATGGATGAAGAGATCGCCAACTTTCCCCAGTACTACGACACCGTCGTCGGCGAGCGGGGCATTACCCTGTCGGGGGGCCAGCGGCAGCGCACCGCCCTGGCCCGCGCCCTGGTGATCGATGCCCCCATTTTGGTGCTTGACGACGCCCTCTCCAGCGTTGACAACCGCACCGCCACCGCCATTCTCAACGCCCTCTCCGAGGGCACCCAGCAAAAAACGGTGCTGTTTATCTCCCACCAAATGTCTGCCGCCGCCACCGCCGATCGCATCTTTGTGATGGATCAAGGCCGGATTGTTCAGCAGGGCCACCACCGCGATTTGGTGCAGCAGCCCGGCCTCTACCGCAGCCTGTGGAATCAGCACCAGCTGGAGTCGGCCCTGCGGTAGTGGGAAGCTTAGATCAAGCGAATCCAGTAGCGATCGCGCCCCCGTCTCTTGGCCTGATACAGGGCGGCATCGGCGGCGGCGATCAGGTCTTCAGGGGCCTGGTTGGCCGTAGGCACCACGCTGGCGATGCCAATGCTGACGGTGAGGTAGGCGCTGACCGGTGACTGAGGATGGACGATCTGCAGGGCCGCGATCTCGTCTTGCAGGGCCTTGGCCACGCTTTCGGCCCCGGCTCGACTGGTGTTGGGCAGCACCACCGCAAATTCTTCGCCGCCGTAGCGGGCCAGCAGGTCGGCGGCGCGTTTGACTGATCGGGTGACGGCGGCGGCGATCGCAATTAGCGCCTCGTCGCCCTGCTGGTGTCCCAGGCAGTCGTTGTAGGGCTTAAAGAAATCGACGTCAAACATAATCAGCGACAGGGGCTGCTGTTCGCGCACTAGGCGCTGCCACTCTTGCTCGAGGTATTGGTCAAAGCTGCGGCGGTTGGGGATGTGGGTGAGTCCGTCGAGGGTGGCGAGGCGCTCTAGGGTGACGTTGGCGTCGGTAAGGGCGGTTTCCATACCCTTGCGATCGGTGATGTCGATACAGTTGGTGATCACGCCGTTGACGATGCCGTCAGCGTCTTGAAAGGGGCTAATCACCACCTGGTACCAGCGGCGAATGCCGGCCCGGTCGATAATTTCCTGCTCTCCCTGGTAGGGACTTTGGGTGTCGATCACCTGTTGGTGGATGCGGTGCTGCTGGCTGGCCTCAAAAGCCGAAATATTGGGGTTGAAGTCGGTGTCGAGCTTGCCCACCATGTCGGTGGGGGTAATGCCGTGCAGGGCAGCACTGGCGCGGTTGGCCATCTGCACCCGGTCGTGGCGGTCTTTGACCACGATAATGCTGGGAATGCTGTCGATCACGTTTTGCAGAAACTGCCGCTGGCTGGCGATCTCGGCCTCGGCCCGCTTGCGCTCGGTAATGTCGCGCACAATCACTAGCACCTCATTGGGGCCGCTGGGCACAATGCGCGCCTCTTCGTATTGCCAGCCCTCAGGGCCTTGAAAGCGGTATTCATAGACCTGAGGCTGCCCAGTTTGTAGCGCCAGGCGGATGTAGTGCATGCGCTCGGCGGCCATGTCGGCGGGCAGCACCTCGCCCATGGGCTTGCCAATCTGCTCCTGGGGCGAGGCGATTAAATCCACCACTCCAGCATTCATCACATCCAAACAAACCCCTTCCCCCGAGAAGCGCATCAGCAGGTCGGGAATGGCCTCTAGAATGATCCGCTGGGTGGCTTCGGCCTGGCGCAGGGCGGCGGTGCGATCGGCCACCTGGCGCTCTAGGGTTTGGCTGTAGTTGGCCAGCAGGGTCTGGGCCTGCTGGCGGGTGGTGATGTCTTGAAAGGCGGCGATCGCATACTCGACCTGCCCCGCCTGGTCAAAAATCGGCGTTGTCGCCATCTCGAGGGGGATGGGCTGGTTGCCGGGGCGCAGCTCGATGTCGTCGGCCCAGCCCGGCTGCCCCCGCAGCGCCTGGGCAATGGGCAGCTCGGCGGTGGGGTAGCGATCGCCGCTGCTGGCCCGGTAGGCAATGCAGGTGTCCTCCAGGCTAAGGGACGGCACCGAGGGCATGTCTTCGAGGCAGAGCAAAACCCGTGCCTGCTGGCTGGCAAACACCATCTGACCCTGGCGATCGTACACCACAATGCCCAGGGGAATACCGTCTAAGAACTGCCGCCAGCGCCGCTCACTGCGCTGGAGTTCACCGTTGAGGTGTTGCAGCTCAGAGTTGAGATGCTCTAGCTCAGTAAACGAGTCGCGCAGCTTGGCCGCCATGGCGTTAAACGCCCGCGCCAGCTGCCCTAGCTCATCGAGGCGGTCAACCGGCAGCGGCGTTTGCCAGTTGCCCTGGGCCGTCGCCTGAATGGCCCGCCGCAGCTGGGCGATGGGCTGCAAAATGCGGTTCACTACCGCTAGCCCCACCACCACCGAGCTGCCAATCGCCCCCAGGCTGAGCAACGCCACCGGCCAGCTGCCCAGGTAAAGGGTCAAAAACCCCAGCAGCCCCACTAGCGAAGCAATTTGCAGCACAAACACCGCCACCAACACCGTTCTGAGCGAAAAGGGTCTGAGCAAACGGCTTAGCAGTCGGTAGAGGGGAAGTTTTGGCACTGGTTCAAGCGGCAAAATTAAGTGAAGCAAAGCACCCTACCTGATCTTCTAGAATAAAGCGCCTCGCCCTGCGATGAAATACTTTCTGTGCCAGATATTTAGGGCCATCGAGCAGCAGGACTGGCGCGGTAGCCCCATCCTAGGCGTTAGCCGGGGGATAGCCCGTGATCTTAAGCAGTCATTTCAGCACCTCAGCAACCCTCACGAGGTGATTTAAAGCAGTTTTAGCCGCTCTCCTTGCGTTCTACTCTTCTTGCGTTCTACCTTTTTGCGTTTTAATCTCTGCGTTCTAATCTCTGCGTTCTAGGCGCAGTTCGACCGCTCAACCGGCATTCATCCCCCAGAGCCACGCCCCTGGGTGGCCCTGAGGCCCAACCCCTTAGCCTCGTCTTAACCCACAAAGTACCCCCAGGCTGCAATATTAATGATGTTAGATTTGCTCAGACCGTAGCGCGACCCTAGTGCCCCCATGTCAAACACCTATGCTCCGCCCACCGCAGATGTGGCCCTGAAGGCGCAAGATCTCCAGGTCTCCTACGGCTCTAACCTGGCCGTGCGCGACGTGCATCTCGAGATTCCTCGCAACGAGATCGTGGCCTTCATTGGCCCCTCGGGCTGTGGCAAAAGTACCGTGCTGCGCTGCTTCAACCGCATGAACGACCTGATCGCCTCCTGTCGGGTCGAGGGCAAAATCACCTTTCATGGCGACAACATCTACGCCGACAGCGTGGATCCGGTAGAGCTGCGCCGCAAGGTGGGCATGGTGTTTCAAAAGCCCAACCCCTTCCCCAAGTCAATCTACGAAAATATCGCCTGGGGTGCCCGCATCAACGGCTACAAGGGTGACATGGACGAGCTAGTTGAGACTTCGCTGCGCAAGGCGGCGGTGTGGGATGAGGTCAAAGACAAGCTCAAGCAGAGCGGTCTCTCTCTCTCTGGCGGCCAGCAGCAGCGGCTGTGCATTGCCCGGGCGATCGCCGTGCAGCCCGACGTTATTCTCATGGATGAGCCCTGCTCGGCCCTCGACCCGATCTCGACCATCAAGGTCGAAGAGACCATGAAGCAGCTCAAGGAAGACTACACCATCATCATTGTCACCCACAACATGCAGCAGGCCTCGCGGGTATCTGACCGCACCGCCTTCTACAACGCCGAATCCACCGATAAGGGCGGTAAAGTGGGCTACCTGGTGGAGTTTGACCGCACCGAGACGATTTTCAACAACCCCCGCGAGCAGTTTACCCGCGACTACGTGTCGGGCCGCTTCGGCTAGGGTAACCGTTTGGGAACATAGCCTAGAGCGTTGCCTCGATCAATTAATCGCTGGCAATGGCTGGCAATCGCTGGCAATTCCTGGCAATTCCTGGGCAATTTCTTAAAAAATACAGTCTTACACTCGACAACCCAGGCCTGGCCTGGGTTCTTTTTTAGGCCTTCGCTCTAGGGCCACCCAGAGTCGCGGCCCGCCGATTAAGGTCTAAGGTATTACTATCCTCTGACAGTTTTTTTTAACCAACGTTTTCACCTAACTATGGCTAGTCCAGATGTCTCGCCCTCGGCAGGGGGCGCTTCGGCCACTGCTAAGCCCCACCTCAGCACGCTGACCATGCTGCGCCTGGGGGTGTTTAACATGGGCCTGGGCATCATGTCGCTGCTCACCCTGGGGGTGCTCAACCGCATCATGATCGAAGAGTTGCGGGTGCCGGCGCTGATCGCGGCGGGCACCATTGCGGTGCACCAGTTTATGGCCCCGGCGCGGGTGTGGTTTGGCCAAATGTCTGACTCTAAACCGCTGCTGGGCTACTACCGCAGCGGCTACATCTGGATTGGCATTTCGGTGGTGGCGGCGACGTCATTTTTTGCGGTGCAGGTGGTGTGGCAACTGGGGGAAGCGATGGCGGTTTCGGGCTGGGGGCCAGCGGTGTACCCTTGGGTGGGGTTGCTGGCGCTGCTGTTTGCGGTCTACGGCCTGGCCCTGAGCGCGACGTCTACCCCCTTTACCGCCCTGTTGGTGGATGTCTCCGACGAAGACAGCCGATCGCGCCTGGTGGGCATCGGCTGGGCCATGCTGATGGTGGGCATCATCACTGGGGTGATCATTGTGTCGATTGTGCT
>JBBSLR010000239.1:0-5480 GCA_038255045.1 Phormidesmidales cyanobacterium | reverse complement strand
TTTGCTGGTGGGGGTGGTGTACAAAACCACGGGCACCCGCGACCTGACGGTGCTGCGCGGCCTGCTCAACCCCGAGCGCGGCCTGCCCTTTGTGGGCTGCATGATGATTTTGGGGGTGATGGCCAGCGCCGGGATTCCGGGGATGGCGGGATTTATCTCTGAGTTTTTGGTGTTTCGGGGCAGCTTTTTGATCTTCCCGGTGCAGACGCTGTTTTGTATGGTGGGGTCAGGGCTGACGGCGGTGTATTTTTTGCTGCTGGTGAACCGGGCCTTTTTTGGTCGGCTGGCGATCGCCCCTCCCACCAACGCCCCCCAGCTCGATATTGTGCTGCCCTCGGTGACCTGGCGCGATCGCGCCCCCGCCCTGGGCCTAGCGGTGCTAATTATTGCCTTTGGCCTCCAGCCCAACTGGCTGGCCCGCTGGAGCGAGCACACCACTTTAGCGCTGCACGAGCCCTATCAGGCCTTTGTGATGGCTGAGTCGCGCTTTAGCTCAACCGCCTCAGAGACTCAGCCGGCGGCGATCGCCAACACTAGCCCGATTGCCCCTGCCCTTGCCCCTAGCCGTGAGGTCTACCTGCCATGACCAACACCCTAACTGCCCCGACCACCCATCCCCTAGAGCCATTTATTGATCGGCTGCTCAATGCCGAGGCCCTGCTGCCCGACTCCGAGACCAACGTGCTGGAGGTGGTGGGCATTCTCAAGAGCTACGGTGTAGTGCTCGACGCCTATTCTAAAAACCTGATCTACATCGCCGATCATCAGTTCTTGGTGTTGTTTCCCTTCTTTAAATACTTCAACGGCAGGGTGACGCTGCCGCAGCTGCTGCGCCACTGGTGGCACGATCGGATCAACTTTGAGTATGCCGAGTACTGCATGAAAACCATGCTCTGGCACGGCGGCGGCAAAATGGACGAATACCTCGACAGCGAGGAGTTTTTGCAGCTCTGCCAGACGGCGGTGGCGGCCAAGCTCAGAGCCAATCTGCCCATGGGCGGTCTCCACGCCCTGTTCCCCGACTTTTTGCCGGAGCAGGTGCGTCAGCTCGTCTACTACAGCGCCCTGGGGCAGTTTTGGCGAGTAATGAGCGACCTGTTTATTGATCTGTCAGATGCCTACGACGAGGGTAAAGTTATCACTATTCCCCAGGTGGTAGCCTTTATCAAGGCCGGGCTGGTGGCGGCGGCGGCCAACCCCATTACCTACAGCGTCGAAATCGACGGCACCACCTACGACCTGCTGCCCAAATCGGCGGGGCTGACCTTCTTGATGGACGTGGCGGTGCCCTACGTGGAGGCGGTATTCTTTCGCGGCACGCCATTTTTGGGCACTGTTTCCTACAACGCCCAGGCCAACCAGATCTCCGCTGACCAGGGCCGTTTTGAGTACGGCGCGCTCTACGCCGACCCGCTGCCCATCGGCGGCGCGGGCATTCCCCCCACCCTGCTCATGCAGGACATGCGCCACTACCTACCCGACTACCTGACGGCGTTTTACCAATCTAGCGGGCGCGGGCTAGACGACGTGCGGGTGAAAATCTGTCAAAGCTTTCAAAAGTCGATGTTTTGCGTCACCAGTTCCTCCTTACAGGGGCTGCTGCCTCACCCCGCCGACACCCAAGACCCCGGCGAACGAGCCGCTAACCACGCCTTTCTCGCCGGGTGGATGGATCGGCTCGCGACCTCGCGCCTCGACGTGGTGCAGCTTTAATACTAGATCCTGGTTGCCTACCCCCGATTGGTTGAGGGCAAGCCACCGTTTGCCCTACGGGATGCCGGCTAAATAAATGTCCACTTTGAGGTTGTAAACTCGGCCGTTGGGCCTATTGCCGTAAAACTCTGGATAAGTATTTAGCTGGAACACTCTAAGCTGGGTAACTCGTTGATCATCTATCTGAAGCTGTTGATCACCATGGCCCTCTGGGGTGGCACCTTTATTGCCGGACGGCTGGTGGTGCAAGACCTGGGGCCGTTTGCCGCTGCCTTTTGTCGGTTTGCGGTGGCCTCCTTCAGCCTGGTGTTGCTCACCTACGCCATTGAGGGTGCCCTGCCCTGGCCGCCGAGAAAGCTGTGGATGCCCATTGGCCTGCTGGGGCTGACGGGCATTTTTGCCTACAACGTGTTTTTCTTCTCGGGGCTCAGAACCCTAGAGGCGGGACGGGCGGCGCTGATTATTGCCCTAAACCCGGTGGCGATCGCCCTCGGTGCCGCCCTGTTCTTTAAAGACCCGCTTGGCCGCCGTCAGCTGCTAGGCATTGGCCTCTCGCTACTGGG
Organism: Phormidesmidales cyanobacterium; assembly: GCA_038255045.1. Classification (GTDB taxonomy): domain Bacteria; phylum Cyanobacteriota; class Cyanobacteriia; order Phormidesmidales; family Phormidesmidaceae; genus Nodosilinea. Next base: position 3,204 of record JBBSLR010000239.1, on the reverse strand, counting down.
GGCAGCGGTGGTGATCAGCGACGGCGACCCGGTTCGCCTGCTGCGGGGGGAGGTGGGCTTGGGAGAGCTAATGATGCTGGGCTGCGTGGTCAGCTGGATGAGCTATAGCCTGCTGGGCAAGGTGGTCATGGCCGAGCTGTCGCCCTTTGCCACAACCACCTACGCCTGCGTCACCGGGGCGGTGCTGCTGCTGGGGCCAGCTTTGGGGGAAGGGCTGGGGGATGCAATTTTGGCCGCCACCCCCACCACCTGGGGCAGCATTCTTTACCTGGGTATTTTGGGCTCGGCGGTGGGGTTTAGCTGGTACTACGACGGGGTGCGGCAGCTTGGCCCCGCCAGGGCCGGGGTATTTATCAATCTGGTGCCGGTGTTTGCGATCGCACTGGCGGCTCTATTTCTGCAAGAGACCCCAACGTCTTCGCTGGTGCTGGGGGGTGCTTTGGTGATCGCCGGAGTCGTCACCACCAATCGGTAGCTATGGCGATGGCCATCGTGCTTAGGATATCAACCCCTGCCAGGGGCAAAAACTGGGACAGCGCAATGGTCACCGCTACAGGGTGAATCCCCTAGGGAGCAATCACAGGCCCGTCGCTGTAGCGGCGTAGGTTAGCGCCCAGCCGCCGCAGCTTGCCCTCGAGATCGTCGTAGCCGCGATCAAGGTGGTGCAAGCCTTGAATGGTGGTGGTACCCTTGGCCGCCAGGCCCGCCAGCACCAGCGCCGCCGAGGCCCGCAAGTCGGTGGCCAGCACCGGAGCACCGGAGAGCTGATGCACGCCTTTGATAATGGCGCAGTTGCCGTTGAGGCGAATGTCAGCCCCCATGCGGTTGAGCTCGGCCACGTGGCGCAGGCGGTTTTCAAACACCGTCTCGGTGATCAGGCTGCTGCCTTCAGACACCGCCATCAGGGCCATAAACTGGGCCTGCATGTCGGTAGGGAAGCCGGGAAACGGCCCGGTTTGAATATCGGCGGGGACAATTGCATTAGAGGGCACGTAGCGCACCCGGTTAGGGCCATCGATCACCACTTGGCCACCAATTTCGTGGAGCTTGGCGATCACGGCGGTGAGGTGCTCAGGAATGATTGGGGCGATGCTGATTTCTGAGCGGGTCATGGCCCCGGCCACCAGGAACGTGCCCGCCTCAATGCGGTCAGGAATAATGCTGTAGTCGGTGCTGTGCAGGCTGGGCACCCCGGCAATGGTGATGGTGTTGGTGCCAGCGCCGCGAATGCGAGCGCCCATGGCCCGGCAGAAGTTAGCTAAATCAGCCACCTCAGGCTCTTGGGCCGCGTTTTCAATGATGGTTTCGCCGTCGGCCAGGGTGGCAGCCATCATCAGGGTTTCGGTAGCGCCGACGCTGGGATAGTCGAGATAGATCTTTGCCCCCTGCAACCGCCGGCCGCTGCCCGGAATGTAGGCGTGAACCGTGCCGTGCTCAATGTGGACATCGGCCCCCATGGCCTGAAGCCCGCGCACGTGCAGCTCTACCGGGCGTTCGCCAATGGCGCAGCCGCCGGGGAGGGGAATGCGGGCCACGCCCATGCGGGCCAGCAGTGGCCCAATCACAAAGAAGCTTGCCCGCAGACGACTGACCACGTCGTAGGGGGCTTTGGTGTGGGCAATGGTGCTGGCGTCAACCACCAAAGAGTCGTCTTCTCGTTTGAGCTTGATCCCCAGGGCGGTGAGCACTTCGCCCATGCGAGCAATATCCATCAGGTGAGGAATATTGCGAATGCGGCAGGGCTGCGAACAGAGCAGCGTGCCCGCCATGGCCACCAGGGCCGCATTTTTAGCCCCGCTGATGGTGACTTGACCAGCCAGGGAAGCGCCGCCGGTAATCTCAAGTACAGCGCCATCCGCCTCGGCGGCGGTCACAGGGGTGGGTAAACCAATGGATGTAACGATAGCGGTGTCCTCCACGACTGATAACTCCACCTTTCCCCAAATTTCGTCTAGATTCTACTCGAAATCATCGATTTCGCCACAGTCATCTAGAGCCATTTGCCAGGTTTGCCACATCAGGATAGCTGATTCACCTAAAATCACGAAATCTTTTTTCAAAGGCTTGACTCTGATCCCAACTCAGGGCATAGTTACAAATCGCGGCGTTAATAACGCCCAGCCAGCGGAACTGGCGGAATTGGTAGACGCGCTAGGTTCAGGTCCTAGTGTTAGCAATAACATCCGGGTTCAAGTCCCGGGTTCCGCATTTCATAGTCAAGCAGATCAGCCAGACAGATCAAGCGCAACCAGGGGATAGTGTCATGCTTACGAGCCTGCAAAATCCCCTGGTTAAATTTTTTCGGAAGCTGCATCAGAGCAAAGAACGGCGATCGCAGCAGCAGTTTTTGCTTGAAGGCACCCACCTAATTCAAGAGGCCCTGGCCTCTGACTATCCCCTCGATATTGTTTGCTACACCCCCGCCTGGGAGCAGGCCTACCCTGATCTAGCCCTGGCCCTGGGGCAGCAGGCCAAGCGGGTCGAACAAGTCTCTGAGTCCCTGCTGGCAGCCATAGCGACGACCCAGCATCCCGATGGGGTGGTGGCGGTGGCCCCTCAGATCAGGCGATCGCCCCATCCAGTCATCCAAACCATTGGCCTAGCGGTCGAGACCCTGCAAGACCCCGGCAACCTGGGTACCATTGTGCGCACGGCGGTGGCGGCGGGGGCCGAGGGTCTGTGGCTCAGCGCCGACAGCGTCGCCCCCGACCACCCCAAGGTGCTGCGGGCCTCGGCGGGCCAGTGGTTTCGGCTGCCCCTGGCGGTGGTCGACAATGTGGGTGCGTTGCTCACCGAATGGGAGCAGGCGGGGGTGCAGCTGGTGACCACCAGCTCCCACGCTGAGGTGGACTACTGGGCAGTAGATTTCACTCGGCCCACGGTGATTGTGCTGGGCAATGAGGGGGCGGGGCTTTCGGCAGCGCTTCAGCGCCAGGCCCAGGTGCAGGTACGCATCCCCATGGCGGGAGCGGTGGAGTCTTTGAATGTGGGGATTTCGGCGGCTCTGCTGCTCTACGAGGCGCGGCGGCAGCGGTGGGCGGCGGGCGGCCAGTGATTGAGATCCCACAGTTAAGTAGACAGTTGAAGAGGCTTGTGGGCCGACTACCCCAGTCTGCTTTAGCAGACTTGAGCGAGGAGCCAGGGAGTTCACTCCCTGGTGGTCGTAGCCGAAAACCGTCAAATTATCACCGTTCTGGAGATTTT
>JBBSLR010000238.1:0-5487 GCA_038255045.1 Phormidesmidales cyanobacterium | reverse complement strand
AGTGGGAACCAACAGCCGAACAATTTGATGCGATCGTGTCTATCGCCACCTTGCATCATTTGCCAGTTGAAAGCTTATTACCCAATCTCAAAGCTGCTTTGAAACCTGGGGGTAAATTGATAATTTTGGATTTGCTTGAATATGAGAGTTGGCGAGATAAGTCAAGCGATTTTGTTGCAGTTCCCTTAAATTGGCTATTTCAGGCGTTCAAGAATAACCATTTTCAGCAATCACCTGAAGCTGCCGCTGCAATGAGAGAACATCTCTGGACAGACGAGTACCTCACTCTTTCCCAAGCACGGCGAATTTACACAAGGGCATTGAGGGGAGCAAAAGTCAGGAAACATTTGTTTTGGCGTTATTCAGTGGCTTGGGAGAAGCCAGCAACGGCATAACAACCCGGTCGGAGCGGACTGCCGAAAGTTCCCGGTGTGGATGCAGAGGTTTCTGGCAGCCGCTCAACCGGAACGTTATGCGGTCCTGCGGACAAACTTGACCTTCGAGCGACTACGATGAGCACGCAGCCGACGACTACGGATTCCTGCAGTCACGCACGAGCGCTACTTCCTCCGCATCAACGTGCTTGCCGACGCATGGTGCTCCTCCTTGCGGTCGTGGCGTTGGTAAATGAAAAGATGATTTTCTGTACCTATGGCACAGAAACCCTTACGGGCGTTAGCTTCTGCCTTGATGGGCAATGACATTCATCTTTCGACTTACAAACGCCCCTCCTTGCGGTCGTGGCTCTTTGTTCCTGTATGAATCGAGGCGAAACACTACCACAACACTCTGTGGAGACGACGGCAATGGCAGACGGCAAACACAGCTATCCCGAAATCGACTACATCGAGTTCGGGACCTCGGCGTCATTAAAGTCATCCGTAAACCACCCAAAACTCTCGACATCAGTCCTACTTGGGCATCCTCTCCAACTCCTCTTGACAAGTGAGCGCTCAGCTTAAGGAGATTTCTACGAAAGAACTGGACAGTGCGAAGTTCTCAGGCGGTGGGGAAAGTTAAGAAAAACGGACCCTCCTGCGCCTGATAGGGCCGTCATGTCCGAGACTGGCTGAAGTGATATCAACAGCCAGAATCATTATGGAGCTCTATCAACGCCTAGAGCAAATTCTAGGGGCTTTACGCCCGGCCTTTAGTCGTGACGCCTCGTTTCGATGGTTTGTCCTGTTAGTGTGGGGCGTGCTGTTGAACACGCAGCCGCCAGCGGTGACCAGTTACTTGAATGCGATAGGGCTGGGGGAAAGGTACTACAGCCAAGCGCTGCACTGGTTTGAGTCGGGTGCCTTTAGCGTGGAGGGGCTGTGTGGGCGATGGGGGGTGTGGCTGAGCGAGCAGGCTCATGTCCATCGCATCCAGGGGCAGCGGGTGTATGTGGGCGACGGGATTAAGGTAGCCAAAGAAGGCCGCAAAATGCCTGGGGTGAAAGGACTCCATCAAGAATCAGAGGACGTCGGTAAGCCGGAGTGGATTCGAGGCCATTACTTCAATGCCTTGAGTATCCTATTGGGGGCGGGTTCAGCCCACTTTGCCGTCCCAATTATCCTCAAGGTTCACGATGGCCTCACGGCCGCTGCCACCGCTGCCACCGCTGCTGAGACGGAGCCGAAGACCACGTTGGTGACGAAGATGGCTGACCTGTGTACAGCCTACGCCCAGGCCGGGAGCTACATCGTCTTGGATGCCTACTTTGCCTGTGAACCGGTGATGACGCGGTTTCGCCGTCATCAGGTGCATCTGATTAGCCGAGTTCGGAGCTCTACCGTCGCCCATGCTCAGTTTTCGGCCGTCCCGACGGTGAAAGGCCCTGGACGGCCTCGGCAATGGGGCAGCAAGGTGAAACTCCAGACCCTGTTTGCTCCGATTGAGCATTGCCAACAGGCCAAGGTGTGGCTCTATGGTCAGCTCGTTACCGTTTATTACCAGTGCTTTGAGTTTCATTGGGATAGTCCCGAGACCACGGTGCGCTTTGTGCTCACTCAACTCGCCAATGGTCGGCAGTTCATTCTGGTTTCCACCGATGGGGCGTTGAGTGGCCCAGAGGTGATTGCCGCCTATGGCTTACGCTTTAAGATTGAACTCACCTTCCGCACTTTGATTCACCTGCTCGGGGGCTTTGCTTATCGCTTCTGGCTCAAAGCCATGACCACGGCCCCGAGTTGGCCTAAGACTCTCAATCTAGCGGACTACCCTGAAGCCGTTCAAGTCCAACTCCTCGCTAAAGTGGAAGCGATGGAACGCTTTGTCAATCTCAATGCCATTGCCCTAGGAATCCTTCAGGTGTTGGCCCTAGAGCTACCCACATGGATCTGGTCGAACTTCCCGCGCTGGTTTCGCACCTTGCCTAAACACGGCTACCCCAGTGAGCGCATTGTCCAACTCGTCCTCCAGCATCAAGCCCAGGAGATTTTTCTCAAAAGTCCGGCCTCTCTACTTCTGCCTAAATTCCTAGCCGCCAAGCTTATCCCTCAGAAACCCCCAGATACACTACCCTTGACGGCCTAGATCTAAGCCTGGATCCAGATAAAACTTCTGACTGTCCAGCGAAAGAAGATACCGGCTTTAAACCAGCGACCATAGCCGCTGAAGGGTGGGCACTGCTCACCATGGGGGAAACTATTTTCCAGAAGTCGCCTAACTTGTCACCCATCGAGAAAGGGATTAAGGTAGACCCTGAGACATTTGCCACGTTTCGGGTGGATTGGCACCCTTCAGAGGATCTGCCCAAGTGGGCCATCACAATCAATCCGGCTTAAGTGGGGGACTTATTTTTCAGCAGATCCCTTAGGCAGTACCCTGGCCGCAGATAACGTTGGGTTGGGGCAATGCACATCGACTCGCAGAAGTAGTAGATCTAGCGCTGGAGCCTGGCCCAGACAAAGCCAGCTCCCTGGCCCTGTGCCCGAGCCATATTGATCCACAGCAGGGTCATGTGCTCCAGATGCAGGCTCATGGTTATAGGGCCAGTATCCACTGGCTCCCAGCCCAGGTTTTGGCTGAGGGTGGCGACGATACCTTTGGCCTCAGCGTCATCTCCGGCGATTAGCATGGCGGGCTTCAGATCGCCGTAGCCGGGGTAGGCGCTGTGCTCAAAGTTTTCGAAACCGTAGATGGTAAACGCTTTCACCACCCTGGCCCGGGGTACCAGCGATTGCACAAATTCGCTCCCCGATTGCTGGCTATTGAGCCCGTGGGTAAGCCCTGGCCCCACCGGATTGGTGCAATCGACCAGTATTTTGCCCGTAAAGACCTCGCTGTCGGCCAGGGCCGTCTCGACAACCCCAAAGGGGGTGGCCAAAAAAATCACCTCGGCAGCGGCGATCGCCGCTGCCGGGTCGGCCACCGCCAGAGTCGGAAATCGATTCACCGCCTCCCCCACGCTCTTGGAATTGGGGTCGCGGGCGGCGATGGTAACGCTGTGGCCTAGGGCAGCGAGGTTCCCTGCCAGAGAAGCCCCCACCTGGCCAATACCGATAAATGCAAGTTTCATCGCGCTAATTCTCCGCCGATAGAACGCTCAGCACTAGGCGTGCCGTCTCAGCTCCGGAGTTTTGCTGCTGCCCGGTGATCAGGTGGCCGTCGCGCACGGCGTTGGGGCTAAAGGCTGGCTGGGTGACAAACCTAGCCCCCAGCTTGATGGCCTCATCCTCAATGCGAAAGGGCATGACCGCTTGGCCCACCACCTGGTCAACGTAGTCTTCTTCGCTGTTGGCGAACCCCGTGATCACCTTGTTCTGAATTAGGGGCGTGCCGTCGGGTAGGTGAGTTTCTAGCAGCAGGCAGGTGCCATGGCAGAGGGCGGCACTGGGTTTACCGGAGGTGTAGAACGCCATAAATAAGTCCCGCAGGGCCACATCCTGGCGGAAGGTGAACATGGGCGACTGGCCACCGCAGACCACAATGGCGTCGTAGTCGTCAGGATTGAGGGCGGCAATCTGCGGGGTATCGTCCAGCCGCGCCATAAACTCAGGCCGCTCAATGTAGCGCAGAGACAGGGTGTCGTCCTTAGCATAGCCCGACACATCCCTGGGGTCGCTGAGGCTGTCGAACTCCACCTGGCCACCCTGGGGGCTGGCGATGGTGACTGCGCAACCCGCCTGGGTAAACACCTCGTAGGGGTGGATTAGCTCCGCCGCCCAAAACCCTACCGGCCCCCCAAGGGTGGTGGACATTGCCGGGTTCGCCACAATCATCAAAATCTGCTTGGCCATGGATGATCATTCCTCCAACCGCTTGCCTTTCCATCCTGGGGTAGCCATGATTAATTTGTCCAATGGATAATTAGTATGAGTGACATTCACCACATCAATCTTGCTGCCCTTGACCTCAATTTGCTGGTGGTATTCGATGCCCTCATGACCGAACGCCACGTCACCCGCGCTGGCACCCGTCTGGGGCTGAGCCAGCCCGCCACCAGCAATGCCCTGGCTCGCCTGCGCCACCTCACCCAGGATGACCTGTTTACCCGCACTGCCGCTGGGTTGGTGCCCACTCCCCGAGCCCTGGCTCTGCACCGGCAGTTGCGCCCCGCCCTCCACCAGGTGCAGACCGCCCTGCTGGACGAGGCCACCTTTGACCCGGCTACCAGCGATCGCATCTTTGTCATCGGCATGTCCGACTATGTGGCGTTTACCCTGCTGCCCCGGCTGGCCCAAACCCTTCAGCGGCTGGCCCCCCAAAGCGGTCTACAAATTCGCTCGGGCGATCGCCAGACCCTCTACACCCTGCTCGACAACGGCACCCTGGATGTGGCCTGCGGGGTCTTCCCCGAGGCGATCGCCTGGCACCAAGAGCAACCGCTCTTTCACGAAACCTACCTCTGCGCTACCCGCCCCGACCACCCTAACTTGGGCGAAACCCTCACCTTAGACAAGTACCTGGCCCTGCCCCACCTGCTGATCTCCATCAAAGAAGACCGCCGAGGCCGCGTGGATGACCTGCTGGCCGAACAGCACCTAAGCCGCCGCGTAGCCCTCTCTGTTCCTTATTTTCTGGTCGCCTCCGCCGTGCTGGCCGAGACGGACATGATTGCTACCCTAGCCCGTCGCGTTGCTGTCGCCTTTGCCCAGGGTCAAAAGCTCAAGCTGCTGCCCCCGCCCCTGCCCCTAAAGGGCTTCACGGTGTGGATGCGCTGGCACCGCAGCACCCAAGACTCCCCAGGGGGACAATGGCTGCGATCAGTTATTGCCAGCCTAGCTGAATCGATTTAGCCTAGGGATCCGCTGAAAAATAAGTCCCTCACTTAAGCCGGATTGATTGTCTAACCATTCTTTGGGGGAGATATTTAGACGCATGTCCCTAGCAGAAGGGAAAACATAATCTATGAGCACTAACCAGCCTCTCGCCCGGCTCGGATCTATTGCCGCCGTCGTCGGTGCGATCCTACTATTTGTGTCTACGCTGCTACATCCACTCGACAGCGATCCGAACGATCCTCCCGCTGCTTTCGCCGAATACGCCGCAGATTCCTTT